>JAQYFM010000266.1 GCA_028723145.1 Spirochaetales bacterium
CAATGGAAGATGTAAGAGGATTTGCTGATAGTCTTGAGCTTATTGTAGATCAAAAGGATTGGCCATATCCAACATATGGTGAGATGTTGTTCTACGTATAATAAAATAATGAATCTACCTTCCCTGAGGGTGTCTGTGAAAACAGGCCCCTCTTTTTGTGTTTGCTCTGTATGAGTATTAATTATCAGCTTCTCTTTGCTGAGGTATCGGATGAAAAGTTGAAGTGTATCCCTGTAACTAAGTATTGTGTTTTTTAAATTGTTTCTCTTAGCATAAATTAAATTACAGAGGATTCCCTCTTGATATCCTAAATGCTCGGAACACTCCGGGCCATTTTGCAAATACCATTTGAGAAGTTAACACACATTGCTGTCGACCACTCCTTATTTGTTGGTTATAATATATATTATTAATATGAGTTTATTGACAGAAGCTATTGCACAAGAGCAACGAAGGATAGCATGGATGATTAGCAAATATGAAACTGAGCTTTCCTGTTTACCTAAAGGTGTGCTAATTACAAAATCCATTAAGGGAAAGCAATACTATTATTTGCAGTATCGCGATGGAAAAAAGATTGTTTCGGAATATATAGGGCGACAAAGTGATAAAGTTGAGGAACTGCAGAAACAAATTGATCGTCGCAGGCATATCCAGTTAATGCTAAAACTACTGCATGAAGAATATGCTACAGCACAGAAAATGATGGAGGTCCGGATATGATATTATATCATGGCAGTAATCTGATTGTGGATAAGCCAAGACTGGTTCATCAGAACAGAACACTGGACTTTGGATATGGTTTCTACACAACAACCAACCAAAATCAAGCAATTAACTTTGCTGGCAAAGTGACAGACCGCAAGGAAAGTGGTTCTCCTTGTGTCAGTGTATATGAAGTACCGGAGTTAGATGAGCTGAAAAGCAAATATAAGGTTCTGATCTTTACAGAGCCTAATGAAGAGTGGCTAGATTTTGTATTTGCCAATAGAAATGGAAGTTACATTGGAGAGCACTATGATATTGTTTTTGGCCCTGTCGCAAATGATACAATTTACCGGACATTTATCGCCTATGAGGAAGGTATTTTAACCAAAGACGAGACAATTGCCAGACTTATGGTAAAAAAGCTGTATAATCAGATGACCTTCACCACAGAGTTGGCTTTGAAAGAGCTTAAATACATAGGAAAACTTGAAGGAGGGAGGAATCATAATGGGTGAAATAAGTATCAAAGCAATGCTGGAATTAATCATTCCTCGCTTGATTTGGATGATGATGGAGAAGCAGTCACTGACAGAAAAGGAAGCTCTGACACAACTGTATGGTTCCGAACTGTATCGTCAGTTGGAGCGTGAAGAGACCAAACTTTGGCATTTAAGTGTGCCCACACTATATGAATTGTTAGTTGAAGAAAAAGAAACCGGACATATCACTTATCCAGAGGAGGCTTAAATATGGATGAGAAAACCACTTTCATTGTATATTGCATTGAAGAGTATAAAACTGCGAAAAAGTTAAATGGGAAAAGCGTGATTGACCTGTTCAATCGTTATCGTGTGATAGATTATATCCGTAATTATTATGAAGCATTACATTCCACTGGAAGGCAGTATATTGTTGATGATATTAGCATGTACATAGAATCACGGCAACCTTCAATGCCATGACGAAGAATTAGAGTAATCACAACAAAAAGTTCTATACTAATAAATAGTATTAGTGCTATTCGGGCCTCATTTGTCAAAATAGAAAAAGGAAATGATACAAACAATTTTCACTTCATCACGCATTAGATGTATTATATCTTTTATCAACTAGATTTATAATCTATTTTCTCTAAATAGATTCTATTTTGTTTAAACAAATTAATTTAATAAAAGCTTTTATTAAGAACAAGAAATAAGAATTACTTATAAAAGATTTTGCAATTTTCCAAAATATTCAGAGGGGAAAATCTAATACGAAAAAATTTTTAATGGTGAATTATAAACTAATGTTTAAACTGATTGTTTCATGATTTAATCATCTATATATCACATGGTAGATGAGATTTTTTATTATTAAATATGTTGTTAAAGCAAGAGATTTATTAAAGAAACGTGAGTGATATACTTTATCACCCACGCTTAAATAATAATTCATTATTTAATTTCAAACTTATTATCTTTTAATATTACATCGTGTGCACCACCTTCTGTAATACTTGTAGCACTAACAAGAGTTAATACTGCTTTTTCCTGGAACTGAGGTATTGTAATAGCTCCACAGTTACACATTGTAGATTTAACCTTACTCATACTCATTTTAACATTATCTCTTAATGAGCCCGCATAAGGAACGTAGGAATCAACACCCTCTTCAAACGAAAGCTTTTTGTCTCCGCCTAAGTCATAGCGCTGCCAGTTTCTCGCACGGTTGGAGCCCTCGCCCCAATATTCCTTAACGAAGTTTCCGTTGATTGAAATCTTGTTCGTCGGGCTCTCGTCAAATCCGGAGAAATATCTTCCCATCATAACGAAGTCCGCTCCCATTGCAAGAGCAAGCGTGATGTGATAATCGTGAA
>JAQYFM010000267.1 GCA_028723145.1 Spirochaetales bacterium
ATGGCCATCTCTTTCCATTCACTAATCACTTCGCTAACACTTTCCTTTAAGTTATAACGATTTATCGTGTAAATTGCTGTTTCTGTTATCTCCATGGCAGTAATAGCCTTTGAATAGTCTTGAGTGTATTCAAGTCCCCTCTTTTTTAAAAACTCTTTATCAATTCTAACCCAAAGATCCATTGAATCGAGAAGAGTACCATCTAGATCAAAAATAATACCTTTAATCATATATAATCCTTATTCAAACTGTGCTCTATAAAGTGTAGCGTAGTACCCATCTTTTATGAGTAACTCATCATGATTACCTTCTTCTACTATACCACCATCATCAATAACAAATATTCTATCTGAATTTCTTATTGTTGATAACCTATGAGCAACGACAAAACAAGTTCGCCCCTTCATCAAGGTTTGAATCCCTTTTTGTACCTTTATTTCAGTATTAGTATCGATAGAGCTAGTTGCTTCATCGAGAATTAAAATTTTAGGATCTCTAATAAGTGTTCTTGCAAGTGCAATAAGTTGCTTTTGACCAATAGATAAAGATAGCTCATTTATCTTTGCATCATAACCAAAGCGTGAGATGAAATCATCACACCCAATAAGGCGACAAGCTTCTTTACATCTTTCTAAACTTGCATCTTCTGCCCCATATCTTAAATTATCTAAAATAGTACCAGTAAACAAAAAGCTTTCTTGAGTCATTACTCCAACATATCTTCTTAATGATGAAACAGAGTAGTCCTTAATGTCATAACCATCAATTAATACATTTCCTCTTATTGGATCATAAAAACGAGAAATAAGATTAATTATTGTAGTCTTCCCGGCACCAGTTGGTCCAACTAATGCTATCTTTTCACCCTTTTTAACAGTAAAACTAACATCCTTTAATATAAGTTTATCCTTTTCATCAGGATATGAAAAAGAGACTTCTGAGAAAGTAACATTACCCTCAACCTCTGGTAAATCCTTTATATTTTCTTTCTCAATTATGGAACTTTCTTCATCCAAAATTTCAAATACTCTACTTGCACCACTTAAGTTATTACTAAGCTGGTTATACATTTGTGAAAGAGTTCTTACAGGACTCCAAAATAGTGTTATATATGTTGAAAAAGCAATAAGCTCACCTACACTGCTTTGATCAATTTTTAAAAGATAAATTGCAAATAGATATAGAAATAGATATCCGATTCCTCTTGATAAATCGATAATAATACCAACGCTATCACCAAAGCGTACACATTTTATCCAGAGCTTAACTATTTCGTCATTAATACGTTCAAATGCATTCTTCTCTTTTTCTTCTGCACCTAAGCTTTGAATTACTTTAATACCTTGGAAAGCTTCATGGGAGAATCCTGCTATCTCAGATTGCTTATGCCTATACTCATACCAACGTGGATAGTTGATACTCATTATGTAAAAGGTTCCAATAAATACAATTGGTAGAGATATCAAGCTGCCAAGAGCTAATATTGGATTTAATATTAGCATTGCAACAATTAAGCTAAGAAGGAAAAAAGTATTTGGAACTAAAATAGTTACAAGCTGAGTTAGTAATTGTTTTAGTGATGATATATCACCTATTAACCTCGATAGAATTCCTCCAGTTGGTCTTGAATCAAAGTAATATAGATCAAGGGTTTGTAGATGCTTAAAAACTTCATCTCTAATTTCTAATATTGCTTTATTAGAAACCTTACTCATAATTCTAACTCTAATAATTGATAAAGCCCACCAAACTAAAACTAAGATAATATAAATTATACTAAGTCTTAAAACACCATTAATATTTTTATTTACTATTTGAACATCAATAATGTTTTCAGCAATAAATGGTAAAATAACTAATATTAAAGATGCAATTGACATAATTAAAATAACTAAGAAAACACTTAGCCTATATTTAGTTAAATATTTTAATAACCTAAAAAGAGTTTTTTTCTGTTCCATTATTTTACATCCCTTTCAAGCTGGGCAATATATGTTTGATAATATCTACCCTTTAAGCGCAGTAATTCTTCATGAGTTCCTCTTTCTACGATTTTTCCCTTCTCAAGAATTACTATTTCATCACAATCCTTAACAGAAGAAATTCTATGTGCAATTATTATCTTTGAAGCCCTTATAGCTTTTAAATTATTTGAAAAAGCTCTTTCTGTTTTCATATCAAGTGCACTAGTAACATCATCTAATATTAGAACCTTAGCATTTTGTATAATCGCTCTTGCTATAGTGAGTCTTTGTTTTTGACCACCAGATAGACCAACACCACGCTCTCCTATTTTTGTATTAAAACCCTGCTCAAGCTTTGATATAAATTCATAAGCATTTGCAATCTCAACAGCTTCATTAATTTTATTTAAATTAATTTCATCACACCCTTTTGTAATGTTATTAATAATTGAATCACTAAATAGAAATACATCCTGATGAACAAAAGCTATATTCTTCCTTAAATATGAAAGAGGAAGCTTATTAATGTTTATTCCACCTAAAGTTATTTCTCCAAAAGATGAATCAAAGAGTCTTGTTAATAGTGAAACTAATACACTCTTACCATCACCTGTTGAACCCATAACAGCAAGACTCTTTCCTTCCTTAAGAGAAATATTAATATTACTTAATACATCCTTAAAACCAACATTTTTATATTCAATGTCAAAGTTATCAACTTCTTTAAATTCATCTGTAGTAGTAATTTCACTATGAGTTTCTAACAAAGTAGCAATTTTCTTTGCACTAGCTCTAGCTCTTGCAAGTTCACTAATAACCCACCCAATTTCAAGCATTGGCCAAATTAAGTTATTTACATAGGTGACAGCTAATGCAAGAAGTCCCAAACTGATTTGACCATTCATCACTAAAATAGCACCAAAGAGAATTGTTAGAGCATACATAATCCTTGCAATAGAATTAGTTGCACTTTCATAGTTATTATCAGTATTTTCTTGATCAACATTAAGATTATAAAAGTTCTTATTTCTTTTAGAAAATTTTCTAATCTCAAATTCTTCCTTATTGTAGGCTTTAACTGTTCTAATTCCATCTATGTCTTCAGCTGCTGTTTGGTTCATTAGTGCTGTTTCATCACTAATTAAATCAAAATACCTATTTGAAGCCATCTCCCTTTTTATACTTAAATAGCCCATAATTGGAATCAAAATCAAAACAGGGATTGATATGATAAAACAATTAAATACTAGAGAAATAGTCATAACAATTGTATGAAGTACTATTTCAACAAAGAAGATAAAAATAAATCCAAATGAAAAACCTACATTCTCACTATCGTGACGAACTCTTGTGAGTAAGTCACCTGATTTATTTTTTATAAAGAATTCCCCACTTTGTTTTAAAATGTGGTCAAACAAAGTACTTCTTATACTACTAGTTACACCTAAACTAATTCTATCAGAAAAATACTCTGCAAAATACTTAAACACACCTCTTAATAAATAGCAAATAAAAATAAGTGCTAATAAAAGCGGTGCATATGTAAATACCCTATTTATTATTACATCATCAATTATATGAGCAATAATAAAAGGTATTAGAGCATCAATTAATATTCCCAAAATCAGCCCTGTGGCTGATACAATATAATCTCTCTTAAACTTAAGAGCATACTTAAAAAATTTATTCATTGCTGTAAAAAAAGTCGAAACTACTCCCAAAGGTGGAAGATACGATAGATATTATTTTGCAACTCTTTTATCAAATTGTTTGTGGAGAGCTAATTTGTTTTATTCTTTTCATATATCTTGCCCTCCTTAATACGATTCCTATATTCTTACAACAGTATTATCTATATGTCAAGCTTCAATTTCAGCATTTATTTCTTCCAATGACATATTCAATTAAAATACAGCAATAAAAAACTGCCATGCTAGGAGAATCAAAGCTGGCAGGAGTAATTTAAATTTAATATTATTATATAAGCTATACGTTCTTTTTGAAGCTTTTTTTAATACAACAAATCAATTATTTGAAATAGCTTCAATTCTTACTTCTCCCTTTATTACAGGTTCAAATTTAATAATACAATCGAGGTTTAAAATAGATGTAATCTTAAACAAAAGACTTAAAGGAAAGTTCTCCTCTCCATTTATTAATCCGATAAAGTAATAATCAGTAACATTTAATAGTGTTGCCATTTCAGATGATGAAAGTTCTAAAATTCTCATTTGTTTTTCAATTCTTGAACAAAGCAAAAATCTAAGCATGTTAAAGCTTTTTTCATTCTTTAATAAGATATTTCTTCTAGAAAGATAATACTCTTTATCACTACTATTACTTGAGTTTTCTGCTTTTAACAGGAATTGATTTTTTAGGTTATTATATTTTTCAAAATCCCAATATAATAATTCATCTTCGCAGACTGTGTAGTCATCACCTAAGTCAAATTCAATTCTAAGATTTAAAGCTCTTGCAATTGAAAAAAGATCATTGATGTAAATATTATCATTTTGAAAAATAATAGCTTTTAATCGCTGAGTTTTTATCTTGGTCTTTTTAGAAAGCTCTTCAAGAGAAATATTTAAAGACTCTTGAATTGATTTTTTAACACTAAAAATAAACTCCTTATTTGTCATCAATTACCTCTTAATTAAAATATCATATGAAATCTTTCTAAAGGCAATGATTTAAATAAGGAGTTTGTGTGAACTTAAGCTCTTATTTCTCTATTAAATGGCTTACCTAAGCTAGCAGGACTCATTGTTTGGTTTTTAGAAGTTAAACTTAATACAATAATTACTACTAAATATGGAAGCATTACAAAGAATTCATAAGGAAGTGATAATCCAAGTCCCTGAACATTATATTGAATAGTCTGAGCAAGTGAGAAGAGTAATGCACCAAGCATAATCTTTACAGGATGCCAGTGACCAAAGTAAACGAGAGCAACTGCAATAAAGCCTCTTCCTGCAATTAATTCATCAGAGAACATCTTTGCTTGGCAAATTGAAAGGTAAGCACCAGCAATACCTGCTAAAGCACCACCAACCATTAAAGCCTCATATCTTGTTCTGTTTACATTTATTCCCATGGTATCAGCAGCTCTAGGATAAGTACCAACAGCTCTTACTTTTAAGCCCCATGGTGTTCTAAATAAAATGTAACAAGAAATAGGAACAAAGATGAATGCTAAATAAACCATAATGTTGTGTGAAAAGAAAATCTCACCAAGCACTGGAATTTTTGATAAGGCTGGAATTGGCATTGTTGGAAGTCCTGGGATAGACTGAGTTCCACCAACAAAGTGTCTAAATAGTGTTCCAGCAGTACCTACTCCAAACATTTGTAACCCGATACCAGCAATACCCTGAGGAGCTCTAAATGTTACACAAACAAGTCCAAAAAATAATCCAAGTAGTGCACCAAGTAAAGCGGCAAGAATAATTCCAACAAAATTATAGTAAAGTGGAACTGCGCCACCTCTACCAACTAAGAATGGAATTAGCATACCAACAAATGCACCTATAGCCATAATACCTTCACAGCCAAGATTGAATACTCCGGCCCTCTGGTTAAACATCTCTCCGATAGATGCTAAAAGCAATGCAACTGAAAAAGGAACTGTCATTGCTAAGATATTAATTAAAACGTCCATTATTTAGCCTCCTTTTCAAAGATATGTTTTACTTTTCTATATACTCTATCTTCGAGGTATTTATTTGATAAAATCATCTGAGTTGTAACAATTACAATGATAATTAAACCTTGCATAACCTGCACAATATTTGCAGGAACGTTTACTGCACGTGGAGCTAATGTTGAACCATAGATAATAAGGGCGAAGAAGAATGATGCAGGTATTATTCCAAGTGGATGGAGGCCACCAAATAGTGCAACTACAACAGCTGAGAAGCCATAGTTATTTGTTACACCTTCAATTGCTCTTCTATGTACACCAGCAATTTCAACACCCCCGGCAAGGCCAGCGAAGGCACCAGAGATAATCATTGCAACAGCAAGGTATGAAGATACATTAATACCACCATATTTAGCTGCTCTTGACTGTGAGCCACTTGCTCTCATCTTATAACCATAGCTTGTCTTCCACATTAATAAGTAAACAAAAACAGCAAGTACTATGGCTATTACAATACCATAGTGTAATCTTCCAGTAATTCTTCCAAGTTCAATATTGCTTGTTAATCTCATTGATTGTGGAGTTCCAGATCCATTAACTTTTTCAGCTGGATCAAGCATAACAACTCTTAAACAGAATGAATAAAACTGTGCAGCAATATAGTTAAGCATTACAGTAGAAAGTAATTCTGAAACTTGTAGTTTTGCCTTCAATATACCTGGAATAAAGCCCCAAAGTGCACCTCCTAAAGCTGCCATTAAAAGAGCAAAAGGAAGTAAAATTGGTTTTGGAACATTTGGACAAGCAAGGGCTACAGCGGTAAATGCAAGAATACCCATAGCCATCTGTCCTTCAGCACCGATGTTAATGATACCAGAGCGATATGCAACAGATACACCTAAAGCAATAATACAAAGTGGGATTGCTCTAATTAATACTTCACTAATGTGTCCCATTTTTGTAAGTGGACTTATTAAAATTGTATAAAAAGTCTTAGGAATATTTGCGCCCAGTACTAACAAAATTACAGATGATAGAAGGAAAGTCGCAATTATAGCTAACAAAACTATTACAATTGAATAAATTAATCTAAATTGTTTGTTCATTCTTTTACACCTGCCATTAAAATACCAAGACTACTTCTAGTAGCTTCATTATGTTTTAATACCTTTTGAATTGAACCTTTGTAGATAACTGCAACTCTATCAGAAAGGTTAATAATTTCATCAAGTTCTTCACTGATGAGTAATATTCCAATACCCTCTCTTCGCTTTTTAAGTAACTGCTCATGAATAAATTCAATCGCACCTAAATCAAGACCACGTGTTGGATAAACTGCGATTAAGAATTTAGGAGCACGTGTAATTTCACGAGCTAGAATAACCTTTTGAATATTACCACCAGATAAGGAACCAGCACTTGTAGCGGTGTCAGGACAACGAATATCGAAATCTTTACGTAAAGTTTCAGCATTTTCATTAATTACTTTCTTCTTTAAGAACTTAAATTGGCTGAATTTACTCTTATCACTATCCTTTAAAATAAAGTTTTCTCTAATTGCAAATGGAGGAACAATACCTTCTATATTTCTCTCTTCAGGGATATAGCCCATACCATGGTCAATTACATAGTAAGGACTCTTATTTGCTAAGTCTTCACCCAAGAAGGTAATCGTACCACACTCAACACTTCTAAGGCCATTAATTGCTTCAGCAAGCTCTCTTTGACCATTTCCTGAAACCCCGGCAAGGCCAACAATTTCACCTGCTCTAACATCAAGATTAAAGTGATCTAATGCTAAGAATCCTCTATCAGATTTTACGCAAACATCTTTAAGAGAAAGAACAACTTCTCCATTCATATCCTTTTCTTTATTTTCAGGAAGCTTTACTTCGTGACCAGTCATCTTAGCCGCAATTTCACTTGGAGCGTAATCACTAGTTTTACCCTCAAAAACTACCTTACCATGACGGAGTATTGTAAAGTTATCACTTAAGGCCTTTACCTCATTAAGCTTATGAGAAATAAAGATTATTGATAATTCATCCTTCATCTTTTTTAATAGAAGAATCAATTCATCTGTTTCTTGAGGTGTAAGAGCAGAAGTTGGTTCATCTAAAATTAAGAATTTTGCACCTAAACAAAGAGTCTTAACAAGCTCAACTCTTTGTTGCTCACCAACAGAAAGTTGCCAAATATAAGCATCTGGGTTTACATATAAACCATAGTGTTCACTGACTTCAACAACTCTTTTCCTTACACTATCAATATCAAGCTTGAAAGGTTTCCATGCCTTTTTATAACCCAATGCAACATTTTCAGTAACATTCATATTAGGAACTAGCATATATTGCTGATGCACCATTCCAATACCTGCTTTGAAAGCATCCTCAGGTCCATGGAATCTTACTTCCTTATCATTAATCTTTATTACTCCTTCATCCTGCTGATAAATACCCATCAAGATATTCATAAGTGTAGTTTTACCTGCACCATTTTCACCAACAAGAGCAAGGATTTCACCTTCTTTGACCTTTATAGAGATATCATCACTTGCGAGTACACCAGGGAATCGCTTTGTAATGTGCTCCATTGATAATAATCTTATTTTGTCTTCCATAATCTCTTTTTATAAGTTAGGGCACCCCTATACTGAGATGCCCTTATTGTTAAAATATACTACGATTAAAGACTATCGTAACTTACACTTGCCCAATCAGCAAGACCATCTGCACTCTTCTTAAACTCTGCTAATGCCTGGTCAACCTTACTAACGATATCACTAGAAAGGTTAGCTTTTAATGCTGAGTTATAGTCAAATACGAAACCATCATTGTTGAAGTTCATAGGTACACAAACGCCACCCTTAACACCCTTTTCAAGGTTTTCAACAAGACCTACGATAACAGCTGAATAGTTATATGAGCTAGCAGCAATACATCTTGCTTGACCTTCAGCAGTTGTAAGCTGAGCTAAGTCCTGTCCAAGCCACATAACACCATCGTATTCAGCACATGCTCTTAAAGCACCAATTGCCTGCTGTGAAGAACCTGTTAATACATCTGCACCACTCTTAATCTGAGTTGCAGCAAGCTCACCAGCTTTTACGAAGTCAGAGAAAGAACCTGTATGAGCAACTAAGATTTTAGCACTTGGATTAACATCTTTAACACCGAGAACAAAACCTCTGTTGTAGCGTGCTGAGTCACCACCATCTACAGGACCAACAAGACCAATTACGTTAGACTTAGTAACAAGACCAGCAATAAGACCTGAAAGATAACCTGTCTCTTCAGATTCTGGCATGTAAGTAAATACGTTTGAACCAACTACTTCTGCACTTGTACCAAATGCAAATGATACATCAGGATACTCTGCAGCAAGCTCTGTGATCATATTCTTATACTGTGCACCGTGAGCTACAATGAGGTCATAGCCATCAGCTACGTACTGTCTTGCAATAGAACCTGCATCTACTGGCTTCATTTTTTCAGAGTAATCAAACTCCATTCTGTCGCCAAGAATAGCCTTTGCTTCTACAAGACCATCATACATTGACTGACACCAACCTTTGTCATCAATTGTGTTTTCAACGATTAAAGCAATCTTAACAGCTGAAGATTTCTTTTCTGCACTTTCGCTAGCACCGCCAGCAAAGAGCATTGAAGTAAGACAGACAACGAGCAAAATAGTTAATAATTTTTTCATAACTACGTCTTCTCCTATATTTAGTGTTTGAAATAATTATTCAAAATACTAAATAAAAAGTAAAGTTTTTTATTATCTACATTGATAATTTTCTATATTTTTTCTAAAAACCTTAAAAATAATTAAAATATTCATAATTATTAATGGGATTAAAATAGTGAACATAGCATTTTTAAGAGTATATTTTTCTGCAACAACTCCAATAACATTTGGCCAAAGCACTCCACCAAGTGTTGCAATAGCCATGCAACTTCCAGTGGCAATAGTGTTTTTATTGTATTTTGGATTTTGTGTTGAAATAGTTGTTGGATAAATTCCACTCATAGCAAAGCCTACTAACAGTAGTGAAATTACCATTAAAATCTTTGAATCTAAGCTCATCATTAATAAAAATGAAAAAACTAAAATTAAGCCTAAAGCTAAAACAATTACCATCTTATTTTTAAACTTAGGACTAATTGAGGCTATAATTATTCTCCCTGCTAAAATCATTATCCAAATTAATGATTGCATTATTTTTGCATTTGAAGGACTTAGTAGTCCAGTTTCGGTAAAATAAGTAACCATCCACCCCATTAAGGAAGCTTCAGAGCAAAGATAAAAGAATAAAATAAATGAAACCAAATAAAAATCAACATCCCTATAGAATGCAATTTTATTTTCTTTTTCTTTCTTTTCTCTCTCATTAGATAGAGAGCTATTTGCAATTAATAAAATGCTTATAGCCATTATTACTGCAAAAATCATTGAAGTAAGTTTCCATCTTCCAACTAATAGTGCGGCAATTAAAGGAGAAATTAAGGCACCCATAGCAAATGAGGCATGTAAAATATTAAGTCCTGCAGTACTATTACCTGTAATACTTGCAACTACAACATTTGAAGTATTACTAAGTGTTCCCCTTCCAACTCCTGTTAATGTAAATGCAATTATTAAAAGTATAGGGTTACCACTTAAAACATATAAAATAATTCCAAGTGTTATTCCTGAAGAAAGTAGAATTGTACACTTTTTTCTTCCAATTAAATAAGGCAAAAAACCAGCAAGAAAAACAGCTGCTAAGTTTCCACATTGCTGAAAAGAAAGTAGTAAACCTCGTAATGAATAACTTAAGTTATACTCTGCTTGCATCTCAGGTAGTATTGCACCAGTTAAAGTTGAAACAGCACCTGAAGCAAGAAATATAAAATATGTTTTAAATAATAAATCATTATCACTCTTACTGTAATTAAAGATTTTCAAAGGTAGTTCTCCTTAAGCTTTGTTGCACACATTATTCCATCTAATGCTGCCGATACAATACCACCCGCATATCCTGCTCCCTCACCACAAGGGTACAAACCTTTAATTTGGAATAGTCCTTCATTTCTACTAATTCTTACAGGTGAACTAGTGCGAGTTTCAGGTGCAAGAAGTAGTGCATCATTTGTTAAAAACTTTCCTCTAGTAAAGGAAGAGAATTTTAATAAACCTTCTCTTAAAGAAGATGAAACAATAGGTGGTAGGTAATCATCTAAATTAACACTAACTAAGCCAGGAATATATGAAGAAAGTGGAAGTACATCACTAATTTTATGATTAATAAAATCAGCCATTCTTTGGCTTGGTGCTTTAAAGTTATCAAAATAACACCGCTTTTCAACACTCTTTATGTACTCAAGCATTGAAAGAGGAGAATTAATATCTATATCACTACATCTTAGCTGAACAACCATTCCACTATTAGCCCACTTACCATTTCTATTTGATGGGCTCATTCCATTTACTACTTGGTATCCATTTTTAGTTGTTGCAGGAACAATAAAACCACCAGGGCACATACAAAAAGAATAAACGCCTCTATCATTAACCTGTGTTACAAATGAATATTGAGCTGCAGGAAG
>JAQYFM010000268.1 GCA_028723145.1 Spirochaetales bacterium
ATGACATTATTCTATGTGCTAATGTATTATGCTTATAGAGAAAGATATAAGTGTGAGAAAAATAATACTCTAACTATCTCTGTATGGGTTCTTGCTATTTTAAGAATACTATTATGTTTAATGCCACAAAATGCTTGGACAAGTGAAAATGCACCTCTATCATGGGGAATTTACAGAAATATTCCTTTTACAATTTTAGGTGCAATTATTGTAGTTCTTTATTATAAGAGCTCTAGAAATGATAAATCTTTTAGGAATATGTGGCTTTCAATTGTTATTAGTTTTGCCTGTTATATCCCTGTAGTGTTATTTGCAGATAAGATGCCTCTTATTGGTATGCTTATGATTCCAAAGACATGTGCATATGTTTGGTCTGTATTAATTAGCTTTAATGCAATGAGGAGAGATAGATGAAAAAGTACATTAATCGTTCAATTTTTTATGCAATTCTAGCAATGGTTGGTGGAGTATTTTATAGAGAGTTCACCAAGAAAATGGGTTTTACTGGAGTTACAGCACTAGGAAAAGTTCATGTTCATTTATTAGTTTTAGGTACATTGTTATATCTATTAATTGCTCTATTTTCAAAGCAAATTAGCTTTGAAAATGAAAAGACATTTAAATGGTTTTGCAAGACTTATGATATTGGTTTATTAATCTCAGTAATTATGTTAGTTGTTAGAGGTATTACTGAGGTTTTATGCATAAATTTATCAAGAGGTGCTAGTGCATCAATTTCTGGTATTGCTGGTATTGGTCATATTCTTACAGGCGTAGGTTTTATTTGTTTATTAATTTCTTTTAGCAAGACAAGTAAGTAATATTTATTGAGTTGACACTTTAAAGTAATTTATTATTCATTTTATGAATGAAGAATTATTTAAAGCTTTAACAGATAAAGATGATAAAAAAGCATATGAGGTTTCAAAAGAGATAATAGCTATTTCAAGTGAGAGTAGTGAGTATTATCTAGATTTTGAAACCTTTTATTCTTTAATTAACCAAAAGAGTTCTTTTCAAAGGGCAAGAGGATTTATTCTTTGTTGTTCATTAGCTCGTCATGATAGCGAAGGGAAGTTAGCAAGAGTTTTTCCTATCATGCTAAAGCTTTTAAATGATGATAAACCAACTGTTGTGAGACAGTGCTTAAATGCACTTCATGAGGTAGTACTTTATCGTCCTGAGCTTAGTGATGAAATTAAAGAAGCTCTCAAAGGAATTGATTTATCAAAATATAAAGATAGTATGACTCCTTTAATAGAGAAGGATATAAAGAGCTTAGAATCTATTCTTATCTAACATGGTATGTTTGCCAACTTTGTTCTTCGATAAAGAAGTCATCTGCTTTATCAGATAGAGGGTGGTAATCATCACCCTCAGGTGCGATTCCAAATAAATCATATTCCTTTGCATCATCTTCTCTAACATTAATGAGTAATGAAGAATAATATTCTTTATGATTAAACTATCTTTTCATTATTAATTTTGGGGAAAGTTTTCTGTGTATACACTTCATTTATAGAGATGATAACCTAAGCTTTTATAATTGAATTAATAAACAAATCTTACTTGGATATTTTGTAATTCTTTGCAGTTAGACGTCTACTAGAACTTTCCATCTCCCTTTCTGCTTTCCATTTTCACGAATAATCAAACCCTTTCTTTGCATTTCAACAGTTCTTGTCTTTATCGTTCTTTCTGACTTTCCGATGACTTTAGCCAACTCTCTTTGGGTTATTGTTGGATTATTTGCGAGTTCTTTTATAATAGCCAATTCTTCCAAAGTGCAATTTTTGCACTTTACAACAAGGGTGATTGCACTTTCAGCATCATAGCCAACATGCAAATACCTGTTTTTAAGTTCATGTCCTGCATTGATCAAAAGATTTTCAAAAAATAATTCCAAATATTTTGTTGTTGCATGAACTCCATTTTGCAAATCATTATAGTTTGCCCTTACTAAAGCGTTTCTAAAATACCATGAGTTTTCTGCAAAAGTCTCATTATTTACATTGAATCCAAAGGTCTTTAAATATTTGATTATGAATACTGCTGTTGATCTAGTATTTCCTTCTCCAAAAGGATGAATCTGCCATATTCCTGAAGTGAATCTTGCAATATGGTGAATAGATTCACTAATACTTAATCCTTCATATGAGAAGTTTTTCTCCTGAGTAAAATCATAATCGAGAGTAGCAGGAATACTATCGAAGGAGGCATACATTACTGTGTCTCCTTTCAGTACCCATTCTTTTTTTGTTATATTGTAATTCCTAAACTTTCCAGCATGGCTGAAGAGACCTTCAAATAATCTACGATGGATATTCTGCCATTCTACTGGTGAAAACTGAAAGGTCTTTTCTCCAAGTAGTTTTGTAATTCTTACAGAAACGATATCTGCTTCCTTTGTATC
>JAQYFM010000269.1 GCA_028723145.1 Spirochaetales bacterium
TTAATAATATTAACACTATTTATACTCGTCAAGGGATAGAAGAGTACATATAATGCACAAAAAATAAATAATGCCTAATAAAATATAGTTTATATCAAAAGGGTATAACTACAAAAATCTCTTTAAAAACATAAAACACCCCACAGTTTGACAGCTAATTAACTATAAAAATTTACATAACCTTCCATGCTGGAAGGATTTATTTTGCCTTTTTGATCATTTTTAAAACATTTCTTTGTATGTATATGTATGTTTATTGACTTTGCAATTCACTTTTGATATAATTTTATGCATCTAGAAGGATGCTATATGGCTTACAAAATAACTAAAAATAAACTTAAAAATGGCGACACTATTTATTACATTAACCAAGTTAGTAGAGTTCCTGGTACTAAGAATAAACATAAGCAAGTAATGGTTGAGAAATTTAGTGCTAATGAATTGATTCTTGAAGGCAAGGATCCTGAATCTTATGTAAACGATAAGATGAGTGAATATAAAGAAGCAGCACTAGAAGAAGTTAAGTCACTAACATATACAGTTGATTTAACAAAAAAATTAACACTTTCTAATAATGGTGATTTACAAGTAGTAGATGATAGTAAAAATTTAGGTTTTTTAGCTTATTCAACATTATATCATCAATTAGAACTTGATGAATTTATTAATAATAGAAGGAGATATCTTGATTGCACATTTAATATAAATGTAATTTTCCAGCATCTTTTATATTCAAGATTATTATGGCCAGCATCTAAGAAGAAAACATGGGAACATAAAGAAAAGTTTTTTGGTGATACTGATTATGATATACAACACGTATATAGAACTCTTGATCCACTATTAAAATGGAGAACAGATTTTTTGAAACATTTAGATAGAAAGATAAAGGAGCAATATGGAAGACGAAATACTGTTGTGTTCTATGATGTTACTAACTACTATTTTGAAATAGATGAAAAAGATGAAGAGGATGGACTTAGAAATAAAGGTGTAAGCAAGGAGCATAGGCCAAATCCAATTATACAAATGGGGCTATTTATGGATGAATTAGGCCTTCCTATTACATATGAACTCTTTAGAGGAAATACAAATGACTGTAGTACATTAGCAAATGCAATGGATGAATGTATTATAGACTTTTCTACAAGCAAAAAGATTGTTGTTGCAGATAAGGGGATGATGAGTTACTACAACATTCTAAAAATAAGGAATGACCATAATGGCTATGTAATAAGTCAGTCAATAAGGAAGTCAGATGAAGATACAGTTGCTTTTGCTCTTAATGATAAAGATTGGAAAGAGCTAAAAGATGAAAAGACCGAAGAAGTAATATATAAGATAAAGGAAAGAACTATCCCTAGGACTGCAAGAAGTTATGGTGATGTGGATAATTCAAAGCATTCAGGCTCCTACAATGAAAGACAAGTGTTTATTTGGAGTAAAAAATATGCTGATAGAGCTAAACATGATAGACAAGATGCTATTGATAAAGCTCATGAAGCTACAGGTAAAAAGTCGAAAGATTTTAAGGATTCTTGTTATGGAAAAAACAAGTATCTTATTAAGAAACCATTGGTAAATGGTGAAACTGTTGATGCTGATGAATTTGAATACATATTTGATGAGAATAAATTAAAGGAAGAAGAAAAGCTTGATGGATACTATATTATTTGTACCAATGTTGTTGGCACAGATAAGATAAATGAAGATTGTTCTCCAGATAAGTGTTGGTATAAAGATGGTTTTCTTACTTTTAATAGAAAAGTATCTGCCCAAGAGATTGTGGATATATATGGTGGACTATGGAAAATAGAAGAAACATTCAAAGTAAGTAAAACTGGAATGCTTAACTTAAGACCAGTATTTCATAGTAAGCAGGATAGGATAAGAGCTCACTTCCTTTTATGTTTTATCTCTCTTGTACTTGAAAGATTACTTGAATTTAGAATGAACTGGAAATACTCTTCAAAGCAAATACAAGAATCTTTATCATCTTTTTCTGCTGTACAAATGGATAACTCTAATATTTATCAGATTTCTTACTATGATATTGTCATTAAAGAAATTTTAACTACATTAGGCATTGATGTTGATAGAAAATTTCTTCTGCAAAGTGATATTAGAAGAATAGTTGGGAAAACTAAGAAAAAAATTTACGAACAATGATTTTTAACCATACAATTATTTGTTCAAATTAGTTTGCAATATTGCCATGTAATACAAGAAGTTACATGGCTTTTTTACGCCTTTTTGCTGTCAAAGACAGGTTATTTAGAGTTTACCACCATTTACATTATTTGCAAGCAAATTTTGAACAAATATTTGCGCAAATATTGCGCAAATAAGTTAAAACTATTTGCAATAAAACAAACTATAAAGATTAGAAACACGGGGGACAAATTGTTTTTCAACCCATTAAAAATAGTAAACACTAATAATTATGATGAAACAGATGAAGAGATTATTAGACAATTAGATAATATTATAGAAAATGGTATTTCGATCGATTATGGTAAATAATATCTTTTTCTCTTTGTTAAGCGTGATGTATGCAATGATGAAAGATTATTTAGGATATTAAGCGGGAATCCTCGGTAATTCAATTACCGAGATGAAAGTGCAAAATAGTAATTGCTAAAACATATGCATGTGATATAATAAATTATGGAGATAAATCTTGTTCAGTACAGAACTTGCTCATATAGTATAAAAACATTCTTACTATGTTGAAACCGTAAAAAAATACATAGAAAATCAGAGTAATCAGTTTTGAGGTTATATGAAACGAGTTAAGGAAACAAAACTTAAGCTTGAAAAGAAAGAAGCCAATATAGTTGGTCATCTTTGCTACGCAGCATTTAAGCTTTGG
>JAQYFM010000270.1 GCA_028723145.1 Spirochaetales bacterium
TATTTTTCTCCACGATTTGAATGATATGCTAAATTATCAAGATTTATTTTATACATAGATTATTTATTCATTATATCTAATTGTCAAGTCAAAAAAGTAGCTTTCATCCCACACGCAAGCATGTGGGTTTTTCGCAGCATATATATAACTTCTGAAAACGTGCTAAGTTAAAAAATTACCTCACCTAAGATAATAGATGAGGTATTAAAATTAGTAATCGTAATTATTTTCTTGCCTTTCGCTTCTTTTCGAGGTTTGAAACAATTAATGCGCAAGCTGCATCACCTGTGATATTTACTGTTGTTCTACCCATATCAAAGATTCTATCAATACCCGCAACAATTGCTATACCATCAATTGGAAGTCCTACGGATGAAAGGACCATAGCAAGCATTACCATACCAGCTCCAGGTACACCTGCAGTACCAATAGATGCTAATGTTGCTGTTAATACAATAGTAAGCATTTGTGGCAATGTTAAATTAATTCCATAGCATGCTGCAATAAATATTGCACATACACCTTGATATATTGCAGTACCATCCATGTTAATTGTTGCACCTAACGGTAATACAAATGAGGACACTTGATTATCACCACCAAGATCATCAACACACTTCATATTAATTGGAAGAGTACCAACAGATGATGCACTGGAGAAAGCAAACATAATTGCAGGCATCATTCCTTTAAAAAACTTTAATGGGCTAATGCCACCAATAAGTGATACTGTTGATGAATATACTATTACAGCATGCAAGATATAACAAACATATGCAACTAACAATACTATTGCAAGTGAACTTAATATCATTGCTCCATTAGCAGCTACTACTGGACAGAGTAAGCAGAAGACACCAATTGGAGAAAGTTTAAGTATTAATTCCATACATTTCATGCAAATAGCATTAATCTTCTCAAATGCTTCTATTACTCCACTATTTTTCTCTTCACCAACTAGAATTATTGAAAATCCTAATAAAATAGCCATAACAATTATCTGTAGCATATTAGCATTTGTAATCGGGGTTAAGAAGTTAGAAGGGAAAATATTTACTAAAGTATCCATAAAGGATGTTGAGGCAGATGCAGAATAAGTTAAATCAGTTGTTGCAACAACAGGGAATAATCCTTTAGCAAGAGATGCAACAGCTAGACCAATTGTAATAGCTATAGCTGTTGTACATAGATAGAATAAGATAGTTTTTAGGCCAACAGATCCTACTGTTTTAATATCCTTCATTGAAACAATACCATTGATAATTGATACAAGTACTATTGGACAAACTATGAATTTAATTAAGTTTAAAAATATTGTACCAAATGGTTTGATGTAGCTGTTCGCAAAAGGTGCACCTTTTGTTCCAAGCAATAATCCAACAATTATTGCAATTACTAATGCAATAAAGATTTGGAGTGCAAGAGATAGTTTCTTCTTTTCCATATTCTACCTACCTTTCTTTAGAATAAATAAATTTTATCACAAGGTTAAAATATTTATACTTTTTTATTTAATAAGAAAAAAAAGACCAAAAACTAGGATAAAAAAGATTAAACTTTACAACTAGTCAAAGTAATAGTTAAACTATAAGAAGAAAAGCGAGCAAATTGATTACTTCTTTCACAATTGTACTCAAAGTATGATTCTCTTTTGAATCTCACATCTGATGAAGTGTCACTTAGCTAAACTTGGGAGGCATTATGGATTCAAGAAAGCGTTATGTGCGTTGTTGTCCATCATTCAGTTTTGTCAAAACTGATAGCAAATGGAAGGATTTCAGTGTGTACGTTGTTGACGATGACATTAAAGCTGCAAAAGAATGTGTATCTCTAATCTTAAATGTGATGATAGCTATTAAAAACATCAATAAAGACAACTCACCTGAAGATGTTTATAAGGCTTTAAGAAAAGCTTTACCGGATTTTGCTTACTTCGACTTTAATGATAGCGTTGATAGAGAGGCTTTCGAAGCTGAGGATAATCCAAAACAAAAAATGATTTTAGTAAATCTCTTCGATTCATCTAATCCTATTTTAGATGACAATGAGTATTATGATCAAACATTCTATTTAGACCCTGAAAAGTGTGTTAATGTTTTATCATTGCTTTCCCATCTCTTTGTTAAGGTAGATGAAGATACTTCGAAGCTCGCTCCACTTCCACCTGAATTTTTAGAAAAATACACTTGGGATGAAGCAGATAAGCTACTTGAAATTTTTAATAGACACTCAGATGAAGGCAATTGGTTTATTCCTTTTAATAAGTCATTAAAAATCAAGCCTAGTGAACTACCTGAAAAATTAAAAGATGAATATATTGCAGTTATAACAAAGCTTGAGCTTAATAGAAAAGGCTATCCATGTTCTAATATAGATAGTTCATATGAAGTATTCTTAGAAGAAGCATCTGATGTATTAAATGATAATAAGATTTCTGAAGAAAAGTATAATGAACTATTAGATATAGTCGAAAAAGCTCTTCAAGAAAGCGGATATACTAATTAACTAATACAACATAAGATTTTATTACCACTGAGGATTAATTCTTCAGTGGTTTTTTAATTAATCAATCAAATAGTTTTCACGTTAAATTACATGAAAAGCTTTCGCAAATCAATTGTAAAAATCAGTGGTAGATAAAATGACATAAAAATCGCTAATAGTAACTAATAGCGATTTTAATTCTATAGAATATATTTATTTTCGGTTAGAAAACCAATGATATTACCAAGTGCGACTAGCTAATTGTCTGAACTGTGCAGCAGTTGGAGTATGCGAGTTTAATCCACCATCGCAAGTTAAAACTTGACCATTCATATATTCGGCTTCATCACTTGCAAGGTATACACAAAGATGGCCAATATCTTCAGGTACACCATAACGTGTTCCAAGAATATTTGAAAGAAAAATATCCTTTAGTGCTTAAGGAATGCGAGCTTCATTTTGAGGAGTAACAATTAAACCTGGTCTTACACAATTACAGCGAATACCTTTTGAACCATACATACAAGCGACATACTCAGTTAGTTTATCAACTCCAGATTTTGCACATGCATATGCTATTGTACCTACATCTCCACCTACACTAGCC
This sequence comes from Spirochaetales bacterium, assembly GCA_028723145.1. GTDB lineage: Bacteria > Spirochaetota > Spirochaetia > Sphaerochaetales > Sphaerochaetaceae > Bullifex. The sequence goes on from JAQYFM010000270.1 coordinate 3,092, forward strand.
ATTGAGCCAATATTAATTATGTTTCCACCTTTTTCATTCTTTAATAAATATGGTAAAACTTCCTTAATCATGTTGAATGTACCACCTAAATCTGTGGTTACTACTGCATTGAATTCATCCAATGATAATTCATCTACACGCCCATCCTTCATTCCCATTCCTGCTGCATTGTTGATTAAAACATCTATTTTTCCATATTTCTCTGCAACATCAACAATTAAAGAATGCATTGCTTCACGACTTGTTAAATCAAACGAATGAAACCAAGCATCTCCACTATCTTTAATAATATCATCAACAACTTTCTGACCACGTTCTACATTTCGTCCAGTGATAACAACATGAGCAGCTTCCTTTGCACAAAGTTTTGCAATTCCAATTCCTATTCCGCTTGTAGAACCAGTGACAATAATTACTTTATCATTAAGTCTATTCATGATTTTGATCTACAAATGTCTTTAAATTATACCATAATAGTTTTTCTTTAAAAAAAAATTACAAATTGTATAATTCCAGTTTAAAATCTTTTTTTGGGAAAACAAATAATACACTAATCTCTTTCAAGCATAGCTACATTAACTTTTTTAAGTAATGTACCTTTCAATAAGATATAAAATCAAAAGACAAAATAATATTCTTAAAAGTATAGGTTGAACATTGAATAATATATATTAGGTACACTAATGAGTAGCGTATAAATACATGCCAAGATACTTTTGCCTTTTTATTTGTTCCCTATTTCATATAGATATTCAAAATATTCCCAAATGAGTAATACATGGATAATCATCACCACTAACCTTAAAACATCTACGATATTCATCGTCCTCTTATAGTACCTTATGTGTAATTACAACAAAGTGAGTCTATGTATCATTTATACTATAGTATTATGGAAAATCTCTAACTGAAAAATGAATAACTTAACCATAAATCAAATATGGTGAATCCTTTCAATAGATAATTACAGTAAAAAATTATTTTGTAATATTTCGTACTATTGTTTTAACCATCTCTTCAACATTTATTGGCTTAGACAAATGGTCATTCATCCCTGCCGCCAATGAAGATTCAACATCTTCTGCAAAAGCATTTGCAGTCATTGCAATAATTGGAATACTTTTTGAATCAGGATGATTAATTAAACTTCTAATTTGATTTGTAGCTTCATAGCCATTCATCTTTGGCATCATTACATCCATAAGGATCAAATCAAAAGTATATGGAGGATTATCATTAAATATCTTAACAGCTTCTTCTCCATTACATACTCTCGTGACATTTATTTCATGCTCTTCTAGTTGATAAATTGCAATCTCTGCATTTAAATCATTATCCTCAGCTAATAGAATTTTTAACCCCTTTAAGTCTACTTTATTAGAAGAATAACTATTTTCTACGAAATTACTAACAGTACAAATATTCATTGGAATTTCAACTGTAAATATAGAACCAACTCCCTTCTCACTCTCAACTGATATTTTTCCACCCATCAAATCTACATATCTTTTTGTTATAGTCATTCCAAGGCCTGTACCTTTATACAATGTACGAGCACTATTTTCTTCTTGAGAAAATTCATCAAAAATATGATTTATAAATTCTTTGCTCATTCCAACACCTGTATCAGATACTACATATTTTGCTATTACGGTGTTACCATTACTAGCAGAAAGATAATGTACAGAGAACTTTATTGATCCTCCATCTCCTGTAAATTTAACTGCATTACCTAAAATATTTACTAAAATCTCTCTAATTCTAACTGCATCGGTTAATACATATTCACTAATTGGTTCTTCTTGATAAAATTCAAAATTAATACTTCTATTGACTAAGAAGCCATAAACAATATTTACTACCGTTTCATTTACCTGTTTAATATTTGTTGGAGCAGGACTAAATTGAATTTTTCCACTTTCAATACGACTGATGTCTAAAACATCATTTATTAATGTTAATAAATGCTCTGAGCTATCACTTATTTTTTCTAGGCAATCTTTAATCGAACTTGAAGGATTTTGCTTTAATGCAATATTGGTAAATCCAATAATAGCATTCATCGGTGTTCTGATATCGTGAGACATATTATTTAAGAACGTACTTTTTGCAGCATTTGCAGATTCAGCTACTAAGCGAAGTTGATTTAATTCCCTATTGTTTTTTTGTTCTAACTTAACAATTTGCCTACTTCTTTGAACATTAACAAAACTAGTAATAGCCAAAATAGATAATCCTACCATAGCTAATACAATAATTGTCTCTGTTCGGATAGTTGCATTCATCATATTCATTGTATTAATTGCAATCTTATCAGCTGGAATTAGTAGCATTAGTGTCATATTGTAAGAACCAAGCTTAGTAAGACAATAATAATATTCTGCTTGGTTTATTATTATTTCAGTAGCAACAATTCCTTCTTTATCTAATTGTTCTTTGACTATTTCAAAGTTATCATGCTGAACATACTCCACCTCTCTCAATGCCTTAAAAATATTTCTAGCTCCTATTACATCTTCATCTACTGCATCGTAATAAGCAAGTATTCCATTTTCTCTAATAATGTATGTTGCAGCACTTCCTCCATAGGTTGTAGTTGTATAATACTGCTTTACAGTTTGAATATCTTTTAATAAGACAATATGAGAAAAGCTTATATCGTTTTCAATTTCAATAACGTGTTCAAATTCTTGAGAGAAAACTAAATAGCAACCATCAATTTGATCTGTTTCTGAAATAAATGTATATCGTCTTTTATCACCTATTAAATGTGCTATATCATTCCAAATACCAATAGAACCACTACTTAGGAATGCATTTCCCTGTGAGTCAATAAGCATTACTTTACAGCCATAGAGTTCTGTACAATACACATTCTCTAAGTAAGCAATGATACCACAAACATCATCATCTTCATCAAAACGCTTACTAGATAGAGTTTTTTCCATTCCCAAAACAAGATTCCAGTGAGTCTCAAGGCCACTGGTAAGATTTGCTTGAATTTGAGTCACAATTTCTTTTAATTGGTTAGAGCGTTCTCTAACAGTTAATTCCATTAAGAAATTACGCATATAAAGAACACCCAATACCAAGCTAATGACTAAAATCATAGCTAAAGCAATTGGCAAAAGATATTTTTTTAAAATACTTTTCTCTTGCATTTGCTTTTCCTTAAATACTATTTATCTAAGAGTTATATATTTGCTAGGGGCCTCAAGCTGTCTTGCTTGATTAACTAGACACTCTGTTAAATATTCTTCTGCTTTTGGACCATTTGTATCAACACTTGTAATACCTATTTTATTCATCACCTCAGTCATATACCAATCTCTATCACCATAAATAATTAAAGAGTATTTTTTATCTTTATCAAGCTCAATGCCATTAACTGTTAATGCATTTAAGGTATATTTACCATCTTTTTTGGTAATATCCATCTCAAAGCCACTAGATACATATAATGTACTGTCATTGCATACAGCACCGCGATTTCCAGTCATAGAAAGAGTTGCTTCGACTAAAGTGTAAAGCTGGTCCCCTGTTAATTCAACATAACCTGGCCAACCACCATCATTTTTAGCAATATATGACAAATCCTTTTGAGAGTAATAACCGGAATAGATATCACTCGCAACATAACAAGATTGCATAAAGACAAAATCAACACCAGAGATAGAACGCATTGTATTTGCAATAGCTGAAGCAGCTTGGTTACCATATTCTGGAGAAAAATCATTAGAATAATACGTATCGATATGAGCAACGATTTCTTTACCTGGTTCTTCACCTGCAAGTTCCATATTAAATGCATCTAATGCTTCTTCAGGTGTTTTTACTTCACCTTTTAATATCATTTGTACTACATCTTTTGATATACGGAACATTTCATTTGATGCAAGACGGATATAAAGCTTATTTAGATTAATATATGGTTTAATATTATCCATTTCTGGCATTAATTCTAATGTTACATCTTTCCTATAAGGCACCATGTTTTTTCCATAGGAAATATGATCTTGGCCCTGTTGGTTAACCATGGCATCCATAATATCTAGAATTAGTTTTTCTCTCTTTGGATCATCCATTCCTTTATTGGAAGCCGCAATTTGGAATGTTGGGTATGTTAAATACCAATTATCATTTGAAGTACTTCCATAGTAAGGCATTAATAATACTTCATCATTTCCTCGGCCAGGGAAGGTAATTACATCAGCCCCTGTACCTCTATACATTGCAGCCTTTCCCTGGCTGAACATATCTTTAGGTGTTCTATTTGGATAATTAGCATCCTCTTTGCCAAGGCCAACTTTTTCAACAAAATCAAAGAAGTTTTCAAATACAGGTAACCACACTTCCTTTGAAAGTTGATTAGTCATACCACTTTCATATTGAACTCTCCATTTTCTGCCTTCCATACTCTGAAGGACAGGAATAGATACACCTTGCAAGACCTCCATGCATGTGTAATCAGCAGCAAAATCAGATACATAGCTGCGAATACCTCTTTCATCAAAGGCTTCACATGACGCAATGAAACTGCTGTAATCTGTTGGAATTGGAATATTATTTTCATCAAATAATGTCTTGTTTATAATAAATCCATCTACCTCTGCACAAGTTGGGAGCCAGTTAACAGACCCATCGTCATAAGTATAGCTATCAAGGTAGGAACCATAATATTTACTTGCTAATTCTGTATTTGATAAATCATAAAGATAGTCCTTTAAGAGTACGGCATCTTTAAGAGCAAAACGTCTTACAGTTAATATATCTGGCATATCATCATGGTCTTGGCGGAAGCGATAGTAATCTGTAGAGTTTGTAGCAAGAACAAATTCAAACTCAACTTGAGGAAATTTCTCACATAGATAAGATGTATAAGTATCTAGCATTTGGTTTCCCCAGCAAGCAACAACAACTTTTTCCTTAGTTATTTCTTGTTCTTCCTCAGCACTTTTCTCTCTTATGCTAGCGTTTTTAGAGCAACTTGTTATAAATACTATTGATATTAAAATGCATAAAAGCAAAACAAATAGTTTTTTCATATCTCTCCCAAATGTTTCTATTTATTTTAAAAACTGAAAATATTTAATTATACTACCATAAAAGTATGTAATATAACAGTATTTATTTATAAAGTAATAATGTATGGGAATAGCTAAAGAAGAGAACTCAAAACTGAAATCTCTTGGTTGTTCTCTCCATGTTGCTCCTACGAAGTGGAGGTCTTTCCTCCATAGACTTAATGTTTAAAGAGGTGACTGATTAGCTTACTATGTTCTTGGATTATTACTGTGCTAACGGCAATAATAATAGAGTCGAACAAATGATTCACAAGTGGATTATTGACTATAATAATTTCCTCTTCTGTATAACAACTACTGGAGCTGATATTTCTGCTTTCTTCTTTTCTTTGATTACATCTTGTAGAAACCTTGGTATTAACCCAACTGATTACCTTGCACATTTGTTCCTTAATTGTAACAGGATTAAGAATGGTGATAAGGAAGCATGGAGAGCATTGCTGCCTGGTAAGTGTAAGCTTGATGATGTTATTGAACTTAGAAAGAAGATTGCTGAAGCTAAACCTCTTGTAGGTAGAACAGAGCCTTTTGTTCTTAGAGGACGTAATATTTAAGTTTCTATTTAACCATTTAAATCTTTTATTCATGAGGACAGTTTAACGAGCTGTCCTTTTTAATGAAATTAGGGGTGAAATTACGAATACATATAAACAGGGAACTTTCCCTAATATTAATATAGAAGAGGTAGCTTAAATATTCGGATAATTTTTAACTAATTGTCTTGACATGTCTCTTAGCATACATTTTTTTTACTCTGTAATTTCTAAATATTTTGACTAGTTCTTAGTCATATTATTGGTTATCTATCTTCATTTATTTTGATTAGAACTTCATCAAATAAAATGACGTTCTATAACAGGTCGAAATAATGCGGTGTTTTTTTATACTCCCATGAGAAATACTGTTTTATTTTAATCAAAAAAGTTCACACCCAAGACTTTTGTAAGCATGGCTTTTAAGATAATATGACTGATGTGAAAAAATACTTTCAGGCAGGAGATGGATTATGGAAATGGCAATGCTACAGGTAATTTAAAGCTGGCATAATCCGGTTCTCGATAGAATAATGGTAATTGTTTTCAATAACTTTGTGGGTGCAAAGGGTGAAATTTGGGTAATTCTAGGGCTAATACTTTTCCTAATTCCCAAAACTCTTAAATGTGGAATATGTATCCTTGTAAGCTATATTCTTGCATACTTTATTGGTGATGGAGTTTTGAAGGAGCTTATAGGAAGAATACGACCTTGTAATGTCGATACATCTGTTCCTCTTATTGTAAAACGCTCTACCAGTTACTCCTGTCCGTCAGTGCACTCCATGCTTGCTTTTGCATCAGCAGTGTCAGTGTTCATGAATTATAAAAGAACCGGGATTTTCGCACTGGTATTTGCCGGCCTGATAGGCTTCAGCAGACTGTATTTCTTCGTGCACTATCCGACAGACGTGATTTTCGGTGCTGTACTTGGAACCATCATCGGTTACTGTTTATGCAGGCTGACGGCAAAGTAAATGAAAGAAATATAAACAAACAGAGGTTTACTATGAAGAAACTTACAGCAATTGTTATTCTCACGGTTCTGCTACTGGCCCCACTTTTTTCAAGAAGCGGCGGAGACAGATATGTAGGTCTTTCAGCGGGGTATGTATACTCGTCGATCAGTACCGATACCGGATACAAGACAGGTCAGAGTTATGCTCCGGGCCATGGGTTTTCGATAAGTATCCCCATGGTGTTTCAGGTGCATGATAACATCGGCATTGAAACAGGAATCGATTTCTTGCAGAAGAACTTTAAAAGCAGTTACACTTCCGTATCGCTATCCGACACGATACAGACTTATGAAACAAACATAAACAGCTACATTGAACTTCCTCTGGCATTAAGCCTCTCACTCAC
>JAQYFM010000271.1 GCA_028723145.1 Spirochaetales bacterium
AACAAAGCCAACATCTTTAATTATTTTGCCTAATAGCTTTCCAGAATCTGTCTTCCATTTACCACTAACTTCATCCTTATGACGAGTATTAGTATAAACATAATAACTGCCATTAATAACTTTAACAGTAGTTCCTTTAGGTTTCATTTTTCTTATATCTTCTGGAACAGTATAGGCACCCATCTTTAGCTCCTCATATACACATATAAATACACATATATTATAGCTTAAAAGAAGGAACAATAAAAGATAAAACCCACCTGTTTTTCATGATTTGTGGTGGGGTTTTATTTAAAAATATAGGCAAAATGAAGGGTATCTTACTTTAGTAAGGATTTAGCACATAAAATTTTTAATCGCTGTGTTATAATTTTCAATACATATGCTAAATTAAAAAAAGTGGTGTTATTTAAAATCAAAAAGAGGGGAAAACGGCACTTTCTTATGCCATTTTTTACCATGTTTTTAGGGTACTGATGGCTGTATCAAAAAGTGGGGGAAAAGTGGGGAATCTACTTAATTTTCGTAGATTTTATACATTTCCATGTAAACATTCACATCATACATATTAATACAATCTTTTTGGGCTAGCTAAAACTAATATTAGTGATATAGTTAAGATATGTGGTTAATATTAGCAATAGGGTCAGCTGTATTTGCTGCTCTAACATCTATTTTGGCAAAGATTGGTATCGATGGTGTTGATTCAACATTAGCAACAGCGATAAGAACAGTAATAGTTGTTTTACTGTCCTGGGGAATGGTTTTTATTACAAATACTCAAAATGGAGTATTTGAAATAAGTAAGAAGAGTTGGATTTTCTTAATCTTATCTGGATTAGCAACAGGTCTTTCTTGGCTTTGTTATTACAAAGCAATTCAATTAGGTAGTGTTAGTAAGGTTGTTCCAATTGATAAGATGAGTACAGTATTATCAATTATCCTTGCTGTAGTAATACTTCATGAGCAATTTACAGTTAAATCACTAATTGGTTGTATTTTACTTACAGCTGGTACTTTGGTAATGGTTTTATAATCATAAGGCTATTTTTAGTAGTTAAATTATTTAAATACAAGCTTTAAGTATTAAAGTTTACATATCTTCTTGCATTGGGTGTAAATTTATAAACCATAATAAATTGAATAGAAAAATTAATAATAATAGTTTTTCATTCTTTTATTTAAAGTAGGTTTTAATAAATTTATTAAAGTAATATTATGCATCCTATGCGGGAAGGTAATAATAAATATTTTATATCAGGGTTAAGAGGTGGTTTACCAATTGGAATTGGGTATTTTGCTGTTTCTTTTACTCTTGGGATTGTAATGCAAAATGCAGGACTCACAGCATTTGAAGGTGCATTAATGAGTCTTTTAAATAATACATCTGCAGGAGAAGCTGCGGGTACAGTAATAATTGGTAATAATGGTTCTTATTTAGAATTAGCTATGTCTCAATTGATAATTAACTTAAGATATCTTTTGATGAGTGCAGCATTAATACTTCATATTGATAAAAATCTTTCATTAAAACATCGATTATTAATGTCACTTGATATAACAGATGAGGTATTTGCGCTATCTATTATGCAACCTCATCCATTATCACCATTCTTTTCATATGGAGTTATGTGTTCAACTATTCCTTTCTGGGCCGCAGGCACAGCACTAGGAATAATGTTTGGTAATATCTTACCTGCGACAATAGTAAAAGCATTATCTGTAGCACTATATGCTATGTTTGTTGCTGTAGTAATTCCACCATGTAAGAAGAATAAAAAGTTAATAGTTGTGGTAGTAAGTAGTATGGCATTAAGCTATGCTTTTTCAAAGCTTCCATATATCTCTACTTTGAGTGAAGGAAATAGAATAATAATTTTAACTATTATTTTAGGTCTTTTATTTGCATTAATCTTTCCACATGAAGAAGAGGAGGAAGCATGAATATTTACATTGCAATAATATTAATGGCATTAGTTACATACATTATTAGAGTACTTCCTCTAGCAGTATTTAGAAAGCCAATTACAAATAAGTTTGTTCGTTCATTTTTATACTATGTTCCATATGTAACTCTTTCTGTAATGACTTTTCCTGCAATATTAAATGCTACAGGTAGCATTACTCTTGGAGCCTGTGGATTTATAGTAGCAATAATATTTTCTTTATATAAAGGTTCTTTACCTCTAGTTGCTCTTGTAAGTTGCTTATCTGTATATGTTCTTGAGCTATTCATGTAATGTATTTTTTTTATTATCTTGCTATTATTATTAATATATGGCTTTAGTAAGATTCTATAAACCAACATTACGAAGAAGAGATATGGATGCTGTTCTTCAAACCATGGTTGATGAAAAGATTGGACCTGGGGAGAGAAGAAAACAGTTTCTTAAGCTTATGGCTGAATACCTTGGCTTGAAGGATGGTATTGCTGTTCGCTCTTATACCGATGCATTAAAGGCAGCAATAACAGCATTATGCCTTGAAAGTGGAGATAGTATAGCTGTCTCTGTACTTTCTCCTGAAATTTATAGAACAGTAATTAATGATCTTGGATACAAAATGGTACTACTTGATATTAGTAGTGAAGATGGTTGCATTAGCTCAAGTGAAGCAATAAAAGCTGAGGGTGAAGGAGCTAAAGCAATAATTCTTCATGAACCATTATCACAACTTCCTGTTAATTTTAGAGAAGGTGCATTAAATATACCTGTTATTGAAGATATTACTCAGTCAATTGGATCTGAATATGGAAAGCTAAAAGCTGGTATGACGGGATCAATTGTTGTATGTGCACTTGAGGAAGAATCATTAATATCAACTGGTGGTGGAGCGGTAGTACTTGCAAAGAAAAGTGAATATATTGAGCAAATAAAAAAGTTTGCAAGGCGCTATGACCCATACTTTGAGCTTGCAGATATGAATGCAGCGCTTGGAATTGTTCAACTTGTTAACTGTGAAGAAAACCTTAAAAAAAGAAGAGAGCTATTTAATATGTTCTCACAGGCAGCTATGAAAAGTGATGTTAAACAATTCGGTATGAGAAATCTTGATTTCCTCTCATCAGGATACAATTTCCCTCTAATTGCTAATTCACGTCCAGATGATGTAATTACTTTTGCCGCAAAATACTCGATTAGTGTTAAAAGATCATTTACTCAAACTGTTGGAATTGCTTTCCAAGATAAGTTTGACTTATATCCTAATGCTGTCATTCCGTTATCAAGAGGAGTATCTTTTCCTCTTTATCCATTCCTTCAGCCGAAGGAGACAGAAACTATCATAAAGGTGCTTTCGCACCTTCCACAGTGAGGCTATTATGGAATTAAAGAATGTTGTAATAATTGCTAATGGAGGAAAAAGTGAAGCTCCATTAATTGCTGAAGAGATAAAATGTTATCTTAATATCCATGGAATTAGCACTCAGGTTTTTATTACTAAGGATTGTGAAGAGGAAATACCTCTTTCAATTAAAACAGATTTAGTAGTTTCTGTCGGAGGAGATGGTACAGTACTTTACTGCGCAAGATTAGTTCATAATCTTGGAATTCCTATTTTTGCTGTAAACTTAGGTACCTTTGGTTACATCACTGAAATTGGTTGCCATGAATGGCAAAGTGTCTTTGAAGATATCTTCATTGATAGAGAAAGATTATCAAGAAGATTAATGTTAAGAGTAAGTGTAATGCGTAATGGAATTAAGGTTTATCAGGCAACAGGCTTAAATGAAGTTGTAGTTTCAAGCGCTGGTATTTCAAAGGTCGTTAAGCTTGATTTGTTGATTAATAATACCTTTGCTGGCAAGTTTAGAAGTGATGGACTTATCATTGCAACACCTACAGGTTCTACTGGTTATTCTTTAGCTGCAGGTGGACCAATTGTTGATAGTGAAATGGCTGCTTTGATTATTACCCCAATTTGTCCATTTACTCTTTCAAATAGACCATTAGTATTAGGTAGTAATGAAATGATTACTATGCATGTAACTGATGGGCAGAGAACAGAATTAATGCTTACAGTCGATGGTCAGCAAACCTTTGATTTGAAAGAAGGTGATGATGTAATAGTTGAAAAGAGTAGAAGTAGAATTCTGTTAGTAGCTTCAAATAAAAGAAATTATACAGAAGTAATTAGAGCTAAACTTAACTGGACAGGAGAATTACATGCTTGATCAGTTAGATATTAAAAATTTTGTATTAATTAACCATCTATGTATCGACTTTACATCTAATTTTAGTGTAATTAGTGGTGAAACAGGTGCTGGTAAATCTATTATTTTATCTGCTATTTCTATTATCCTCGGTGAAAAGTGTAAAAGTGATATTATCAGAAAGGGTGAGAGTGAAGCTGTATTAACAGGTGTTTTTTCTTATAGTGAAAAAGCAGATGCAATAAAAGAGTTTCTAGAAAAAGAAGATTTATTAGGTGAAGATGATACAATCATCATCACAAGAACAATAAAAGAAAATGGTAGAACAATTAATAAGATTAATTCAAAGACTGTAACAAGAGATATTGTTTCAGCTTTAGGTAGCTTATTAATTGATATTTCATCTCAAAGAGCTCATCAAGGACTGCTAAAGAGTGATGTTCAGTTAAAGCTTCTTGATAAATTTGCTAAGTGTGACAGTCTACTAAGCGAATATAAAGAAAGATATAGTGAATATGTTATTGCATCAAAAGAACTTGAAGAGTTAAAAGAGCGAAGTGAGAAGGCAAAAAGAGATTACGACTACTATCAATTTTGCTTAAGTGAGCTTGAGAAGGCAGACCTAAAGGAAGGCGAGGATGATATTTTATCAGCAGAGCTTAAAAGAATTAGTTTAAGTGAAGCCTTAACAGAGGAAGTATCATCTGCACAAGGTTTACTACGTGGTGATATCTCAGAAGGTGCTTTATCACTATTAAGTCATAGTGTTCAAGCTCTGAAAAAAGCTTCTAGCAGAGATAGTAGCTTAGATGAACTTTGTTCTCGTTTAGAGTCTTGTCAAATTGAAGCAGAAGATATTTCAGAGTCATTGAGAGACTATCTTTCCTCTTTAACTTTTAGTGAAAGTGAACTTGAAGAGAAGAATGCAAGACTTTCACAGCTTCAAAGAATTAAGAAAAAGTATGGTCCTTCAATTAGTGATGCAATTAAAAAGAGGGAAGAGTATAAACTTTTTATCAATAGTGCTGATAATGCTGAAGAATTAATTGTGGAAAGTGAAAAGGTTTTAGCTCGAAAAAAGGAATTACTAAACACTGCATCTATTAACTTAAGCTTGAAGAGAAAGAATGAAGCTAAGGATTTAGAGAGTAAAATTCTAACTGTACTTAAAAAGCTATCAATGGATGGAGCTGAATTTAAAGTTTCATTTGAAGAAATAAATCCTTCAAGTGAGGGGTGTGATAAAGTAGAGTTTTTAATTAGAGCAAATAAAGGTGAGAAAATGGGAGCAATAAAAGATGTTGCTTCTGGAGGTGAGCTTTCAAGAATCTTACTTTCTCTAAAGGCTGTACTTGCTAAAGAAGATGAAACAGAAACTCTAGTATTTGATGAAGTTGATAGTGGAATAGGTGGACTTGTTGCCTCTAATGTTGGAGATGTTATCTTAGCTCTTTCAAAGGCTCATCAAGTAATTGCTATTACACACTCTGCTCAAATTGCCGCAAAAGCAAATGAGCACTATTTAGTATTTAAAAATGAAGAGGGTGGTAGAACTCTTTCTCATGTAAAGAAAATTGAGAGTGATGAGAGAGTAAAAGAAATCGCCCGCCTTTTATCTGGTAAAGCGAGCGAAAGTGCTTTGAATCATGCAAGAGAGTTAATTGAAATTTAATGTTCTATAGAGCTCTCTTGCTCTATCTTGTGAAATCTTTGATTCTTTTCTACCAATGAAGTATTCATAAATTTCATTTTGTAAATTCTTGCTATCAGGTTCAAAACCAAAGTTCCTAATCACTTGGAAGAATGAAACAATGTTCTCTGCAAGCTCTTCATCTAAGCCTTTAGTTCTAACAACCATTGCAAGCTTTGTGATATCAGAGTTTAAGAATTGAGAAACAAGTTTAATTTCATTAACTCTTCCATACTTTGCAATGATATCTAAAAGAACTACGAAGTAAGCTTTCTTTTGACGCCACTTTATTTGATCTTGCGGAATTGAATTTAATGCCTTTAACATCTTAAGCGCAAGCCCAAGATTTTCAAGAATCTGAGTCTTCATAGGAAGATACTTACTATTCTTTGTTAATACAGAGAAGTGATAAAGTGCATTAAC
>JAQYFM010000272.1 GCA_028723145.1 Spirochaetales bacterium
CTTTATCGTAAAGGATGGAAAGGCAATTTATACTCCTACTACCGAAGAGTATAAGGATGCAATTAGATGGTTCCATGAGCTCTACTCAAAGGGATATATCGATAAGGAAGTTTTCACACATGACAAGAATGTTTATGTTTCAAAGATTCAGAATCCTCAAAATATCGTAGGTATGTTCCTTGGTTGGAGTGCATCTGCAACAGCAGCCGCTAACAAGGAAAACTATGTTCTCATGGCTCCAATTGAAAACGTTAATGGTGATAAGATTTGGAGAAGAGTAAATGCTAAAGTTATCTCTAGAGGTGCATTTGCTATCACAAATAAGTGCGAACATCCAGAAGTTTTAATGAGATGGATTGATCAATCATATGACAGAGAGACATCACTTGAAATCTGCCAAGGTATGATTGGTAAAGCACTTGAGAAGACTGCTGATGGTGGATATAAGTTCCTCCCAGTTCCAAAAGGAACAAACCTTGATGCAATCATCCATGAATATGGTCCAGGTAATGATGGAACATTTGCAGTAATGAATGAAATTGTTGATAAGCTAGAGCTTAATGCTAACCTTAGAGAAAGAAGAAATAATGATATCTTCCTTGAACCATATCTTGTACCACTTTCAGAGATGTATCCAAGTGTATTCTTCACTGAGGATGAGATAGATGAAATTAGTATCTTACAGACAGATATCGATTCCTACGTTCTACAAAAATATGCTTCTTGGATTGTTGATGGTGGTGTTGATAATGAGTGGAATGCTTTCCAAGCTAAGCTCAAAACAATGGGTGTTGATAAATATATTGCTATTTACCAGGCAGCATTGGATAGATTCTACGCAAAATAATATAAAAATATCTGGTTGGACCATTTGGTCCAGCCACTTTGTATGGAGTACATATGAAATCTAATTTAATCATCATAATGGCTGATCAACTGAGATTTGACGTTTTTAATAGAGGTTATACCCCTAATATTGATGCTCTGATGAACGAAAGTGTAAGGTTTTCTTCAGCCTATTGCGCATCCCCTCTTTGTGTTCCTTCTCGTGGTGCATTCTTTACAGGATTATGCCCATCATCAAATGGTTCGTTAATCAATCCTTGGGAGAAAAGAGATGCAAAATATGGAGATGTAAAGAGTGATATAGAAAACCTATACTCTCTTATGGAAAAAGAATGGTACTCTATACATAGTGGCAAGCAACATCTTTTTACAGAGGGTGGTAAGCTTGAAGATAGAGATAATTTAACACATTGGGCATCAACAGAAAAAAGTTATAAGCAGATGCTTAAAGATAATAATGTTAGGCAACCAGGTGTACTTCCTCGCTTTAAAACCTATGTTCCTGAAATGGTAGATGGAAAAGTTACCAAGGTTGCAAAATATTCAAATGCAGAAACAGGTTTATACCCTTTTGATTCAAAATATTTCTTTGATATTTATTTTACAGATGAAGGTATTAAAGCTTTGAAACAGAGAGATAAATCAAAGCCTCTGTTTTATAGTGCTATGTACCTTGCACCTCATCCTCCATTGGAAATTCCTGAGCCATGGTTTTCCCTTGTTAAAAAAGATGATGTTTTTCTTCCGGAAAATGTAGGTAAGTACTATCCTCATCAGTCGCCATTACAGATGTATAATCTTACAGGTATTGTGGGGGCTAGATACAGTGAAGAAGAGTGGAGAGAAGCTTGGAGAGTATATCTTGGTCAAGTCGCTCTATTTGATGAATGTGTTGGGCGCCTTATTAATGAGTTAAAAACTGAGGGAATTTATGATAATTCAATGATAATTTTTACAACTGACCATGGCGAAATGCTTGGTAGTCATAGGCTCTTTCAGAAAATGTGCATGTATGAAGAATCATCACATGTTCCACTGACGATAAAATTTCCAAATGGGGAATATGCAAGAGATATTAATACACATGTTAGCCATATCGATGTTATGCCAACTATTATGGAGTTCTTAAATATTGAATCAAAAAATGACTTTGAAGGAGTTTCACTTCTATCATTAATTACTAACGGTGATAAAAAAGGATTAAATAGAGATATCTTTATTCAATATGATGGAAATGGGGCAAGATCAAACTTCCAAAGGTGTGTTATTAGAAATAATTACAAACTTATTTTAGACATCTTTAAAGATGAGATGTTTGTTGAACTCTATGATTTGGAAAAAGATAGAGTTGAAAGTAACAATCTTGCTTTTTATGAAGAATATGATGAAGTAATTATTAATATGTATGCATCTCTTTTAAAGCATATGAAAGATACTTCTGATTTAATTACTCTTCCTGAATTAGACTTAGTAAGTTTTAGAAATGCATATAGTGATATCCCTGTGAGGCAGTAAGATGAATAAACAAATGATTAATGATCTCCTTGCTAGTTGGTGCGAGGCTCTTTATTCGCATCTTTTGTCATCCCAAGATAAACGAATAGATGGTGCTATTATCTGTCCTGCTTGTGGAAAAATTCATGGAAGATGCTTTGAAGCAATGTATCCATTTTTAGAGATGGCAAGACAAAGTGGTGATGAAAAGTGGATTAATGCTTCAATAAAGCTTTTTTCTTGGGCAGAGCATACAGTAACACTGCCTGATGGAGGGTATCTAAATGATATTGATTCAGATTGGACTGGTACTTCTGTGTTCGAATGTATTGTTTATTTAGATGTACTATTTCACTATAGTGATTTGCTTTCAAAAGATTTCTTGGAAAATCTAAAGAAGCGTACATTTAAGTTAGCAAAATACATTTTAGATAATAAATCTCTTAGAGATAAAAATACTAATTATCCTGTATCTGCAGCATATGCTCTATATAGAGCAGGTGAATACTTTAATAATGAATCTTTTTTTAGTGGTTCAAAAGAATTTGAAAAAATAATCTATTCTGTATTTACTCCAAATTATTTAGTCTTTGGAGAAGGTTTTGGTAGAGATAGAAGAAGTGATAAAAATCTACTTTCAATTGATATCGGATATAACGTTGAAGAAACACTTCCTGCTATCACTTTACTTGGTTTCGAGAAGAAAGATGAGAAGTTATTATCTCTTGCAGAAAAAGGTTTTCTTGCTCATTTAAAGTTATTTCTTTCTGATGGTGGTTGGGACAATAGTTTTGGAACCCGTGATTTTAAATGGACCTATTGGGGCAGTAGAACTAGTGACGGAGCTGCTGAAGCACTTTTTCTTCTATCTGATAGAAATCCTATATTTGCTAAGGCGGCATATAAAAATATAGAGCTTATGAAAAATTGTACCCATAATGGATTGTTATATGGTGGTATAGATTTAGAAAAAGCTGGGCAAAGTCCATGTATTCATCATACATTCACACATGCAAAGGTGTTAGCAGGTATTATTAGAAGAGACATTGCACAGGATATTGATTCAATTATTACAGATAGTTTTCCTAGGTATTCAACCTTAGGGCTAAGCTATTTAAGTGACGCTGATACATATATTTATTCTTCACCTATGTATTCTGCTACTGTTACAGCCTATGACTGGCCTCATATGGTAGGAGGTCATACATCTGGTGGAATGCTTTCTCTATTTGAAGTAAGAGATAAGGGGCCTGTAATTGTTTCTGGAATGGGAAGATATTACTTAAAGGAAAAAAATAATATGCAAACACCTTTTGGTGATATTAAACATGAATGTCCAGATTTTAGGATTGATAATGGAGCATTTTCAAGTAGATATTCTGTTGATGCAGTCATGAAGTCTAGTGAAAACATAATTTTTGTTGAAGGTTTTCTTACATCAGAAGTAGGAGAGAAGGATAGCCCATATTCAATAGAATATGAATTTCTTAATGGTGAAATAAAAATCAATGTAAAAACTATTGGGGAATTGGTAATTCCAATTGCTAATGGTAGCTGGCATTTAATTAGCTATTCAAATAATAGTGTAAAAGTTGAAAAGGATGGTATTGTTTTTGAGCTAAATAGAACTGATGAAGGTTCTATCATATATCCATATGGTAGTACTAAGGTTCTTTCTCTTGTGCCAGGAATAGTATTTTTAAAGACAGTAATGAAAGCAGTAGATGGTTGTATCAGTTTAGAGATGAAGATTTTAAAGGGGAGGAAATAATGATTTTTTCAGATCTTGATAAAGCAATAACATATGCAGAAAAGCAAACAGAAAAATCAATAAAGGATTTAAAGGATAAATTTAAACCATCCCACAGTACAAATAATATTTATCCAATGAGTGAAAATGATGAGTGGACAAATGGAATGTGGACAGGAGAAATAAACATACTCTATGAGCTAACAAAAAGAGGAGATTTTAAAGAAAAGGCATTAGAACATGTAGGCGCATTTAAATATCGAATCGATGAGATGGTATCAATAAATAATCATGATATGGGATTTTTATACTCACCATCATGTGTAGCAGCATATAAGTTATATGGAAGTGAGGATGGAAAGAATTCAGCAATTAAGGCTGCTGATTATTTAATATCAAGGTATCAAGAAAAGGGACGATTTATTCAAGCATGGGGACCTATAGGAGATCCAAATAACTATAGACTTATAATAGACTGCTTAATGAATATACCTTTACTGTTTTGGGCAAGTGAAGTTACTGGAGATAATAAGTATAGAAAAGTTGCTTTAGCTCATTTTGAGACATCAATAGCATGTGTTTTAAGACCAGATGATTCAACATACCATACCTATTATTTTGATCCTGAAACTGGTTCTCCTCTTAGAGGAGTAACACACCAAGGAAATAGAAATGATTCAGCATGGGCAAGAGGACAGGCCTGGGGAATCTATGGGTCAGCGTTATCATATAGATATACAAAATCTGAGAAGGCAATGGAAGTATTTAAGAGGACATTAGAGTTTTTCTTAAATCACTTACCTGAGTCTGTAATACCATACTGGGACTTTGACTTTACAGATGGAAGTAGTGAATCAAGAGATTCATCTGCATTAGCAATAGCAATCTGTGGAATGATGGAGATGTCAGATTTAACAGGAGATAAAGAGTTAAGAGAGAAGGCTCTTAAGTTATTAGAAGAGTTATATAATAAGTGTGCAGTAAAAGATCCTGAGATATCAAATGGGCAATTGTTACATGGAGTATATTGCAGAAAGACACCTACTAACGATGCAAGAGATAGAGGTGTAGATGAATGTAATACATGGGGTGATTATTTCTATGTTGAAGCTCTAATGAGAGCTAAAAATCCAGGATGGAAGGCCTATTGGTAATGAATACAGTAATAGAATATCGTCAACTTCTCTTAAGTTTATTAGAGCCGTTAAAACCATATTATTCTGCTTCAAAAGCTCGAGTAAAACTTGATGGAGGTGGTGCAACTTACAGCCAAGATGTAATTGAACTTGAAGCCTTTGCTCGTCCTCTTTGGGGCCTTGTGCCTTTCTGGATTGGAGGAGAAAGGGATGTAGAATTTGAGAAAATCTACATTGAAGGACTTACTAATGGAAGTGATCGAACTTCTCCTGATTATTGGGGAGATTGCAGTGATAGTGACCAACGTTTTGTCGAGATGGCTCCTATTGCATTTGCACTTTTAACTTGTCCTGAAATCATTTGGGAACCATTAAGTGAAAAGGCTAAGGATAATCTTTCTTCCTGGTTATACCAAATTAATGACCATAAACTTCCTAAATGTAATTGGTATTTTTTCCGAATCTTTGTAAATGCAGCATTAAAAAAGCTTTCAAGAAAGTACTGTAAAGACAACTTATATTCTGATATGATTTTTATTCAAAGCTGTTATAAAGGAAAAGGTTGGTATGTAGATGGAGTATCTGGACGTTATGACTATTACTCAGCTTTCGCTATGCAGTTTTATAGCATCATCTATGCATCAATATTTCCAGAGGATTCATTTTCTCATCGGATAAAAAATAGGGCAGATGAATTCTATAAAGATTTTATTCTATTCTTTTCTAAATCTGGTGAAGCAGTACCATATGGAAGATCTCAGATATATAGATTTGCTCAAGTTGCTTTTTTCTCTGCTTATCTTTGGATAGCAGATAAAAAAGAATATCCTATAATTAAAGGGATTATTAATAGAAATATAAGATACTTTCTTTCAAATGATATTCTCACTCATGATGGTATTATGAGTGTAGGATATTGTTATCCTAATTTAAGAATGACTGAAAAGTATAATGCTCCTGGAAGTCCTTATTGGAGCCTTAAAGCTTTTGCCTTCTTAGCTCTACCAGCGAACCATGAATTTTTTAAATGTGAAGAAGCTCCATTAGAAATAGAAGATGGAAGTTATTACATTCAACAACCATCATTTCTTATTCAACGAATTAAGGGTGATGTTACCTTATATAGCCCAGGAATGCTTGGTATGCGATCTCTAGGCCATTTTACTGATAAGTATGATAAGTTCATATATTCTTCACTCTTTCCTTTCTCTGTTTCTCAGTGCAACGAAGGTGTAGAAGAAAGTGCTCCAGATGGTATGTTAGCTTTTGTATGTGATAATTATGTCTATGTAAGGAGAGGTAGCAAATCATACTCTATTACTTCTGATTCAATTACATCTGAATGGAGCATACCTGGAATTGAAATTAAGACAGAGATAAAGCTAACAAAGTTAGGGCATATCAGACGCCATGAGATAAGAAGTAAAGTAAAAGCTACTGCATATGACTGTGGGTTAGCTGTCAATTATGATTACTCAACCAAATGGGAAGAAAAAGATAGTGTGTTAACAGTTACTTGTAATGATAGATGTTCAAAAGTAAAAGGTGAGCACCTTACCATACTAAAACCAGCACCTAACTCAAATATTGCTCATCGTCGTACAGTGTTACCTACTGCAGTATATGAAATAAAAGAAGGCATTACTGTAATTGAAGATGAATTTGAGTGGTATAGGATCTAAAAAGAAGGTAAAAAATGAATAGAATTAGTAAGAATTTTGAAAAGGAATTAAAAGAGAAAGGACTTTTTGAGAAGGTCGCATCACTTAATGCATATGTTGGAGATATCCACAATCACTGTGGAATTAGTTATGGATATGGAACTATTGAGGATGCAGTGAAATTTGCATCTTCTCAATTAGATTTCTTTTCAGTCACTGGACACTTCGCATGGCCTGATATGGAGGATGATAAATCTAAGCTGATTCCACCAGATGTAATTGCATATCATAAGGAGGGATTTGAAAAGCTTAGAAGAAATTGGCCTCACTATCAGGAGGTTATGAGAGGTGCTGAGAGGGAGGATTTCATTCCATTTTTTTCTTATGAATATCATAGTTTCGAATATGGTGATTACACTATCCTTTGTAAAAATCTAGATGAAGATTTACCAGAAAGAGTAAAGGAAGGCGAAAAAGATACAAGACTTGAAAAGCTTGTTAATGGTGATGAGAGTCAAACTGAAAGATTTCTATCAACACCTCATCATATAGGATATAAACAGGGGTATCGAGGAATAAATTGGACTTTATATAATGAAGCAGTTTCTCCATTAGTTGAAATAGTATCAATGCATGGTTGTGCAGAAAGAGAGGAGGCTCGTCCTCAATATCTTCATACCATGGGACCAAGGAGTGCAAAAAATACTTATCAAGGTGGACTTTCTCTTGGAAAGCATTTTGGTGTAGTAGGATCAACAGATCATCACAATGCTGCTCCAGGTAGCTATGGTTCAGGTCGTACTGTTATATTCTTGGATAAGTTATCAAGAGATAAGGTTTGGACAGCGTTAAAAACTAGACATACAAGTGCCGCAAGTGGTGATCCAATTGAAGCAATGCTATTTGTTAATGGCTATGAAGGTGGTGTGATTGTTCCAAAACACAATGGTAAAATTGAAATTGATGCATATGTTGCGGGCTATGACAAGCTTGAGAAGGTTGAAGTTATTCAAAATGGTAATGTAATTGCTGCATCTTATATGACAGAGAATAAATGTAAGAAGGGAACAGGATTTGTATCACTTCGTTTTGGTTGGGGCAAAAAGCATCTTCCTGCATTCTGGGATGTTTCTATATGGTGTGAAAATGGTTCAATCATTAGTGCCTCTCCACGTCTTATAGGTATTGATATGGTAGACCCTCTTGATGTCCCTAAAGATTCAAAGAGTGCAGTTCCTGAATTTAAAATCTCTGACGGTAATGTATTTATGCACTTCATGTCAGATGGTAATGCTACTGCTCAAACTGATAGTGCTAATGGCGTTGCAATTGAAACAGAAGTCAATGCAATAATCTGTGTAAAAGCAAAGATTAATTGGAATGGGGAAATATTAGAACGAAGTTATAAATTTCCTTGTTCAGAGCTTTTATCTGGTCAACTTACAGAGTATGTAAATGGCTTTGTTTCTCCTGCAATTGAAGTTGGACGATTTAGAGATATGAGTGAATGTACCTGTCACATAAATACAGTTGTAGATACTGAGAGCCAGGGAGCTTTATACCTTAGGGCATATCAGAAAAATGGAGATGCAATTTTTACTTCTCCAATATCATTTAGAAATGAGGAAAGATAGTTCTGAAATATATAAAGTTATTCACTTCTTTCAATTAATATCATGTTTACCTCTGTGGTATTATTATCTGCTAAAAAATGTTAAGAATCTAATATTTTAGCAAAAAAACTTATTTTCAGCTAAAAACTGATTTTTTTAATATTGTTTTAGCAGATAATCGAGATTTTTTGCTAAAACTATTTATTGTCATTCCACAAAATTCAATAATATTGCTAACTGTTTTTTAGTTACTTTTCTTCCCGTACTAGCACAAGTGTAATTACCTTTAATATTCTTCTATTATGAGAAAGAATAACTTAATTACCTAAAATTTTTTAGCTTGTTTAAAATCTATAGTTACTTAAAAACGTAAAAAATGTAAATAAATTCTAAATATTTAGATTATTATAATAAATATAAGATTATAAACGTAATTTACGTTTTTATTTTAGGAGATTACAATGAAAATACTTCGCATAACAGCAAAAGGGTTACCACTTTTTAAAGATGAATTTGATATTTGTTTTTATGCTCAACAAAGAATAAATGAAGAATCCAAACTATCATTACATAATCTATTTGGTAATGTTTATTTGAATACTGCTAATGGTATAATTGGGATAAATGCATCTGGTAAAACATCAATATTAAAGTTAATTAATTTTGTATTTGAAATGGTTAATAATCAGCCAATTAATCATATTAAAACAAAAGATGTATTAGGCGATTCGAAAAATGTGTTAATTAATACTTATTTTTATTCTGAAGAAGGAAAAATATATCTTTTAGAAACTCATATAACATCAGAAAAAAATAGTGATAATAGTATTAAGTATAAAATAGTATATGAGACATTATGGTCTAAGAATGTTAGTACAAGTACTATACGTAAAACATTGTTGGTATTTGATAAAAGTAATAATAAGCAAGAACGTAGTAGTAATGAAGAGTATTTACCTGATGATGTAAGTATTATTATTGCGCATAACAAAAGAATTAATGACTATATAAATATTGTTAATTTTATGGGATATACTAACTTTAATATACTTACTTTTTTTAATGGCATACCTATTGAAGTAATTCAATATTTAGATCCAACAATTGAGTATATTAATTATGATAGCAATAATCAAAATTCATTAATTCATCTTAAGTTTTTCAATAAGGATGAAATAATTCTAAATAATCCTTTATCTTTATGCGATTATCTTTCTTCTGGTACAATAAAAGGTATGATGCTTTTTACTCTATCGATTTCTGTTTTAAAAGATGGTGGTGTATTAATTGTAGATGAAATAGAAAATCATTTTAATAAAGAAATTGTTTCTACATTAATACGCTTTTTTATGAATACAAATATTAATACTAAAGGAGGAATGCTAATTTTTACTACTCACTATCCAGAATTATTAGATATTTTTGACCGTAATGACAGCCTCTTTGTAACAAGAAATGAATTTGGCATTAAACTCGAGTGTTTATCTAATATATTAAAGAGAAATGATATCAAGAAAAGTGATTCATTTCAAAGTGGATATTTAGGAGGAACTACCCCTTTATATGATTCTTATATAAAGTTAAAGAATAAGATAACTGAAGAATTAATATAGGTGATGAATGATGAAATCAGAAGAGTTTGTTGCTTGTATTTGTGAGGGAAATGCAGAAAATGCAATTATAGATCTTCTTTTAGATAATAATCTATTATCTTTTTCAAGAGAAAACATGTTAGAAAATGAAGTATGAGTGTATAGAATGAGATTTTGAGTAAATAATATTGAAATAGAAAATTCCTATTGAATTTGAGACTTCACCTGTGGAGGTAAATCGAATCATGTCGTTGCTTTGAACTTATTAATGGTTTTTGATTTATCAATTCAATAATATGACTATGGCTGTTTTATAGTAGTGGAGTCATATAAACTGGTAAATAAATAATACCATCTTCTTCCTTGTAATCATTGATATGAATAACATAAGCAACATCTAGCTGTTCAC
>JAQYFM010000273.1 GCA_028723145.1 Spirochaetales bacterium
TTTGGAATAATCTTCACAGTTTTTTCTGGTGAAATAGCAATAAGAATTCCTTGTTCATTGTATCCTTCAATGTGAAATGTCCAATTACCTGATAGTATTTTTTCTATGAAAAGAGAAGATGATGTAAATGATTTATTAATAGAATTACCATCCATGCTACCAACTAATTTATACGATGTAACTGTAATGTCATTATTAGAAGGTTTTATTGTTCTTGAAAAACAATTATCAACTGTAATGTTAATACTACCAGTATTTATATTGTCTTTATTGGGGTCATTGGTGCAACTAGACAGAAGAATTATTGCTATTAAAATTATTAATAAACGTTGCATTTATGAAAATCTCCTCTCTTTTATTAATATCTCATAATTGTTAATTGATTACTATAATAATTACAAAATAGTTTGATAAACAATTTGTACTATATATTATTTTAAAAATCATATTCTGCACCGTGTTGGTGAAATAGGTAAAATAACATATAATTGGAATACACAAATTGATTGAGCCAAAGGGTGGATGAAGATGTGGAAGTCCCCCACCTAGAGGCTCTTTCGGTTTGGGGACTTCCACACATGAATAATAAATATAGATGCGACTCCCGGAGAGCAACTCCTTGGGAGGATAAGTTGAATGCAACACCAGTGGAGAAATTCATTGATGGATGCACTAAGGATAACTATGATAAGAAGCATACAAGACCTGGTGATGATAGGGAGATAAATCTTCTTAATTCATTTATCCCTAGTACATGTAGGCTGTGCAACAGCACTAATATCATAAGATATGGTAAAACAGCAGCAGGACTTATACGATATAGATGTAAGGACTGTGGTAAAACTTTTACCATAATTACAGGTACTATATTTGACCAAAGAAAAATATCTATATCCGAATGGATAGACTTTTTAGTTATGCTCATGGGATATGGAAGCTATAACCTTACATCCAAAATAAATAGAAATTCTTATAATACAACTAGATATTGGATGGATAAAGTGTTTTTAATATTAAGAGGTTGGCAAGATAACATCATACTTAATGGAGATATATACTTTGATGAAACATACTATCCTTTAATGGCTAAAGATAGCGAAACAAATGATAAAGGATTTCTTAAAAGAGGTCTTTCAAAGAATAGGATATGTATAGGCTGTGGGTGGGATGGAAGAAACTTAGTTTGCATTAGTGAGGGAACTGGTAAAACCTCTAAAACACGAACTTGGGATGCTTTTGGTAGCCACATCAATAAAGGTGCTAAACTAATACATGATGGAGAACATTCACACTCAGTTCTTGTTGATAATTTAGAACTAAATGAAGAGATACATCCAACAAAAGAGACAAAAGGATTAAGTGATAAACATAATCCAATGGATCCAATAAATTCAAAGCATTCATTACTTAAGAAATTTCTTAGAGCCCATTCAGGCTTTATACGAGATGATATTCAAGATTATTTAAATTTCTTCTGTTTTATTACCTCTAATACTGGTTTAGATAAATTAGAAAAGGTACGAGAATTGCTGATTTTGGCATTTGAAAATCCCAAAATACTTCGTTATAGAGATAAAAACCTCGATTCATGCTTTTAATCGAGGTTTTTCACCAACACGGTGCAGAATATGGTTTTTAAAATAATTACTTGGCTAGAGTAATTAGGGTATCTCCTGTAACTCTGAAAATTGTCCAATCGGAGAGAGGTTTTGCCCCAAGAGATTGATAAAACTCTATACTAGGTGTATTCCAATCAAGACAGCACCATTCTAAGCGGCCACAACCTCTTTCAACAGTAATTTGAGCAAGTTTTTTTAAGATTGCTTTACCATAGCCCTTTTTTCTATATTCAGGAAGTACAAATAAGTCTTCTAAATGGATTCCTGCTCTACCTAAAAAGGTCGAAAAATTATAAAAGAAAAGAGCAAAACCAACTTCTTTATCTTCTTCAAGCACAAAGATTACTTCTGCTTTTTTATTATCAAAAATCCATTCCTCTAATAGCTTTTCTGTTGCAACTACTTCATTTTCTAAGTGTTCATATTTAGCTAGTTCTTTAATAAAACTTAAAATAAGAGCACAATCTTTTCTTTCTGCAAATCGAAAATCCATAATTATCTCCTTAGGTATTGGGCTGTGATAGTATTAGAGTTTTCAATCATCTCTTTTGGATTGCCAGTAAAGACAACTTCACCTCCCTTTGATCCACCATCAGGACCAATATCAATAATGTAATCAGCAAGTTTCATTACATCTGTGTTATGTTCAATTACAATAACACTATTACCTCTATCAATTATTGTTTCAAGGATATTTACAATCTTTTTTATATCAGCTGCATGAAGTCCTGTTGTTGGCTCATCTAAAATATAGATATTACCTTTCTTCTTTATATTTTGAGCAAGCTTTACTCTTTGTCGTTCTCCACCAGAGAATGTCGATAATGGTTGACCTAATGAAATATAAGATAAACCAACCTCAATTAATGTATCAAGCATTGCTTTAATCTTTTGGCTATAGTTAATTTTTGTTGAACTACGACATTATATGTCGTGGTAATGGGATTAATCTATGTTTAGGAGTATAAAATGAACATAGAAGAAATCATAACAAAGATAAAAGAATTACCAGAATTTGTTATTAATAAGATAGTCTCTATTTTACAAGAATATGATGTAGAGCTTA
>JAQYFM010000274.1 GCA_028723145.1 Spirochaetales bacterium
CCTCAGGCGTCCTTTTAAACCTCTGGATAGTAATACAACTTGTAATATTTCCTTCAAACTTTCTTTCAAATTCATATTTTGTTTTTAGCTTTATTCAGTTCTTCTTAGCTTATATGGCCTTTGTATTTTATAGACAAGAACACATGGTTTTTGATGTAAATAATTACAAAAATATAAATAATGATTCAAATAAAGTAGTGGTATATTTTTCACGACTTGGATATACAAAACTCCTAGCATATGAAGAAGCAAATAAACTTGGTGCTAAAGTAATAGAAGTTAAAACAAAAGAAAAAACAGAAGGAACTCTTGGATTTTGGTGGTGTGGACGCTTTGCCATGCACCATTGGCCAATGGAAATCGAGCCAATTGATTTATCTCTCTATGATAGCGTCACAATATGTACTCCAATTTGGGTTTTTAGGATATCAGCACCAATTAGAGCACTGTGTATAAATAATAAAGGTAAAGTCAAAAATGTTTCTTACATCATTAACCACTTTAACCCTCTATTATATAAAAATGCTGCTAAAGAAATGGATGAGTTACTATCTACAAAGCATATCAATGCTATTAGTGTGACAAGTAGAATTGGCAAAACTCGAAAAACATATTTGATGTAGCTAATTTTCAGTTTTAAGACACACAATTACTAATATTGATACATGAAAATTCAAAATCACAGGCTTTCATCTTAATAAAAAAAGTTTTACCTACAATTAATTAGTGTCCTTCTTAGCTACCTACCATACTAACTTCTAGGATGGCAATAAAATCTGGTGTGTTATATTGTATTATTGAAAGAGTTAGTTTAACTAGATTTTTTAACATACACAAATTAATAAAGAAATCCTGGTATACCATAAAACATAACCTGTCTCTGATAAACCCAAACGTCCAAGAGACAGGCCTAGAAATAGTTCTTGGCCCTATATTACTATAAGACAAAAGAATACGTTAGAATTATTAATAATAAAGATTCTACAATAAGTACTAATCGTTGTTAATAATGTCAAAGCAAGTTAAGACTTAGTTCTCTAAGGGCTTTTGAAAGCTTTGATACATTAAGTACAATTACCTTGTCTTTAATGTATAGCGAAGCTGATACAAACTCTGCATTTTCACACATTTTCTTCATCGACTCTGCAGGTAAAACTGAAGTGAAACGTGCTTCCTGTGTCTTTCCACCTGCACTTTCAATAAACATCATTACAGGATTAAGAACATTAATGGTTTCTCCATTAACGTCAAATACAAGTGCTGCTGATTTAATGTTAGGCTCATTTCCTGCAGGGAAGAATACTGAATAGTTAACTACTACATCCCCACTGATTTTAAAATCATCACAAGGAATGTTCATATCCGTCTTTACTTTATAATTTCCATCAAGGATAACAGGTTTAATAAAAAGACGAGGGCCTTCCTGTGTAGAAAAAGACATTACATTAGATGTTGTACAAGAAATTAATAAAGTAAACAAAAATAATGAAATTAATATTTTTTTCATATGCATTTAAAAGAACAACCTCTTTATAAAGAGGCTGTTCATTTGCTCCATCTGAGACTTACTTACCTGTTACTACTGTGGAAACATCAGTCCAAAGAACGTACCAAGTCTCCTTAACATCAACTGTTGAGATCTCAGTAATATTACCGTCCTTAGCAGCCTTCTGAATACCGTGGTTTGCATTGAATGTAAGTGGTATAAAACCAAAGAGATATGTTGCAGACGCATGTCCTACTTTCTCTCCAACAGGATTTGAAGTAGCAGCAAGAGGACTAACTGTTGTACAGCTCATTAATGACATCAAAACAACAAGAGCAACTAAAATTGAAATGATTTTTTTCATTTTTCCCTCCATTAACAACAAGGTACACAATAATTATTTAATATTCAATAAAAATAAAAATGAAATTATAAAATAAAAGTTTATGGTTAAGAAAAGTATGAAGACGAAGTGACTTTGATTTTTATTTATAACGCATAGGTAATATAGCTAATGTAAAATACAAACTCAAAACAAAAGATAACAAAATACAGATTGACACTTAATAATAATATTTACTATCCTATTACTGGCATATGCCAATAATAGGAGTTTTTAATGTCACGTCCGTGTAAATGTAGGTTAGTTTCAATTCTTCCGGATAACTATATTTTCACACCAACAGAATCAAAAAATAATAATTTTGTAACTCTTACTCTTGATGAATTTGAAACAATAAATCTATTAGACTACCAAGGACTTGATCAAGAAGAGTGTGCTAAACGTATGGGAATATCAAGGTCTTCTGTACAAGCAATTTATATGAGTGCTCGAAAAAAACTCTCTATAGCTATCGTCGAAGCAAGAAAACTAATTATATCAGGCGGGAATATAACAACCCTTGATCAAACAGAAAAATATAAACTCAATACTAAAGGAGATAGTACAATGAGAATTGCAGTAACTTATGAAGATGGACAAATCTTTCAGCACTTTGGACACACAGAAAACTTTAAAGTTTATGATGTTGAGAATAA
>JAQYFM010000275.1 GCA_028723145.1 Spirochaetales bacterium
TTTGAAAAAAGTGATAATACACCAATAATAAACCCACAAATTGTTGATAACAAAGCAACAGAAAAAGAAATAAAAAATGAATTTCTAGCGCCATTAATACAACGTGAAAAAAGATCTCTTCCTAAAGAATCTGTTCCAAGTATATGCTCTAAAGAAGGAGAACTTAAGCTATTATTAATATCCATTAAATTAGGATTTGGTAAAAATATTGGAGTAATAATTAATAAAAAGAGGATCAAAGTTAGTGCTATTAAAACCTTATTCACATCGTTCTCCTTTTATTTATTTCATCAAGAATATCCTCAATAATACTAAAAAACGATGTAATTAATATAATTAGTATTAATACTCCTGCAATGGTTAAGCTATCACGTCTAGCAATTGCTTGAACTATTAAATTACCAATACCTGGTATAGAAAATATTATTTCCACAGCTGCAGAAGAGGCAATTAATGAAATAAAGCTTTGATCAACTAAAACAATTACGACATTTAATATATTTAGCAAAATATGATAAAAGAATACTTTTACGTTTCCTAAACCTTTAGAATATGCAAACGTTACGTATGGTTTTACTTTCTCTCTTATTATTAAATCTCTAATGTTTTTCATTAAAAAAGGGGCATGTACAAGCCCTAAGCAAAGAGAAGGTATAAGAAGTGAAAATATTTTATGTTCATCATCATATACTACAAAATAACTAAAGGCTTTTGATGAAATTAATAGAGCTATTAACGAAATTAAAAAAGAAGGAAAGGAATATATTATTGATGAAAAAACTTCAAATAATAGCTTTTTCCCTTTAATTACATCTAAATATATAAAAAATAAAGAAATAGTAAGTGCAATTACTAAAGACATAATTGATAGTATTACCGTTGGTAACAGCCTCTCAAGAATTAAGTCTTTAACGCTTATAGATAAAAAGGCACTGGTTCCTAAGTTAAGAGTTAATGCTTTTTTAATAAAAGAAATAAGTGACTCTGTTTGCTTTTCAACATTAATTACACTCTCTCCACTCATATATGTAGTACTATCTCCTGGTAAGACAGAGAGAACTAAATATATAAACATTAGTGATAATATTAATGTGATAATTACACTTATTATTCTTTTAAGCATTGTTAAGGAGTTTATCACTAATTTAATTATCTAGGTAGATTTTAAAAACATAAAAGTGATATCTTTCATAGGTATGAATAGCGTTATAGAGGTTAAAGATTTATCACTTGAAATTGGAAGTAAAAAAATATTATCAGATATTTCTTTTTCTCTTGAAAAAGGTTCATTTACTGCAATCTGTGGTAGAAATGGAGCAGGAAAAAGCCAACTATTAAGAATATTAAAAGGATTAAGAAAACCAACTAATGGAAATATTTATATTAAAGGTGAAGATGTAACTAAAAACAAAAATAAAAGACTATCCTCTGTAGGCCTTGTGTTCCAAGAATCTGATTTGCAAATTGTTGGGGAAACTGTCGAAAAGGATTTAATGTTTGGTCCTGAAAATCTCCTTTGGCCTAATGATAAAATTGAAGCAAAAGTAAATGAAATGCTAGAACTATTTTCACTTACAAAGCTTAGAAATAGAAGGCCTTCTACACTATCAGGAGGTGAAAAAAGAAGACTAGCTATTGCTAGTGTACTTGCTATGGAACCAGATATTATCTTTTTAGATGAGCCATTTGCGGCCTTAGACTACCCTTCTGTTATTTCCTTACTTGACACTTTAATAATGCTCCATAACAAAGGCGTTACACTTGCAATTGTAACTCATGAAGCTGAAAGATTTTTAGCTCATACTACACATACATTACTACTAAAAGAAGGTTCAGTTATCTTTGATGGTCCATCAAAGGATTCATTAAATGTGTTAAAGGAAGCTGATGTTTTTATTCCAAACCTTTCCTTTGAGGAACTATCATGGAAGATGTAATGATATTTACTGCGAGAATTAGAGACTCTCTTTTTACTCGCATTAATCCATTAACAAAATTACTCTTTTTGATATCACTATCAATATTAGTAAGTATAGCATCAGTTGATGGCGTATTTTTAATTACCATCTTTGTTGTTCTTATTTCTATTTTTGATCAACTACCAATAAAAAAACTATATAAGGGTTGCATATTCTTTTTCATCCTAGCAATATTTATATTTGTTACAGATATTTCAAATGGATATCTTTATGCACTTTCTTCTTCATTAAAGTTTTTAACAATTGTACTTGCATCATTAATTTTTACTGATTCTACAAGTCCAAATGAAACAGCTAGAAGTATTTCTTCCTTTTTATATCCTGTCTTAAAAGAAAGAGCTAATTCCTTTGCATTCTTAATTGAGCTTACACTCTCCATGATTCCTAAGATCTTAGACACTGCAAATAAAATATTAGATGCTAGAAAAGCAAGAGGAGAAAGCTTTATTAAGCATCCAATAAAAGTATTAACAGGTTTTTCAGTAACATTATTTACACAGTTATTTTCACAAATCTCAGCATATGCAGATGGTTTAGAAAGTAGACTTTACAATACTAAAGCAAGAAGAAAAGCACCTTCATACTCTTATCGAGATGTAATTACATTGTTAATTTTATTGATAGTAATAGGATGTGTCTTATGGATAAGATAGCTCTAAGAAAATCTTTAAAACTAATT
>JAQYFM010000276.1 GCA_028723145.1 Spirochaetales bacterium
CTACTTAGATTTTATTACCTCTGCTATCAACAATACAGATAGTAGGCATATTTTTAACTTCTAATTTTAATAAAGCTTCTGGACCAAGATCGGGGTAACAAAGTACCTCTGATGATAAAATGCAGGAAGAGTATAGTGCGCCACATCCACCAAAGGCTTGTAGATATAAACCCTTATATTCTTTTATTGCACTTAATACTTCAGCACTTCTTGGGCCTTTACCAACCATTACTCTTAAACCATGCTTTAATAAAAGAGGAGAAAACGGATCCATTCTT
This sequence comes from Spirochaetales bacterium, assembly GCA_028723145.1. Taxonomy (GTDB): domain Bacteria; phylum Spirochaetota; class Spirochaetia; order Sphaerochaetales; family Sphaerochaetaceae; genus Bullifex. The sequence continues at coordinate 279 of JAQYFM010000276.1, forward strand.
GCACTTGTTGTAGGCCCCGCAGAACCAAGAGCAAAACCTTCTACCTTTGGGGAAGGTCCCATATAGTAAATTCCGTTCCCATTTAATTCAAATGGCAGACTCTCCCCACCTTCTATTGCAGCTGTAAGCCTTTTATGGACTTGGTCTCTTCCAACATACAAAGTACCACTTAACATTACTTGGTCCCCTGCATTTATTTTTTCTAATTCTTCTTCGATAAATGGAAGATTAAGAGTTACCATCATAACCTCCTAATACAATAACTGTTGCTCTACGTTCTGCGTGGCAATTTACTGTAACTGCAACAGGAAGACCTGCAATGTGAGTTGCAAAACTTTCAATTGCAACAGACAAACAAGTGTTGTCCCCTCCAAGTCCACCTGGTCCAATGTGAAGCTCATTAACTGCTTGTCTAATCTTATTCTCTAGCTCTCGATATCTTTTATCTGGATTAGAGCCCTCTCTTAGTAGAGCCTTCTTACTTAAGAAAGCGGCTTTATCCATTGTACCACCAATACCTACACCTAAGAAAACAGGAGGACAAGGTTTTCCTCCCGCTTTTTTCATTATATCAACGACAGCGGCAACAACATCACTTTCACTTGCTGTTGGATTTAGCATTCTTACGGATGAACAGTTTTCACTTCCAAAGCCCTTAAGAAGTATTCTAATTGTAATATCAGAACCCTCTACTAATTCATAATTAATTACTATAGGTAAGTTATTTGCTGTATTGGTTCTATCAAAAAGGGGGTCCTTTACAACACTTTTTCTAAAGTAGGCATTTTTAGCAGCAGCTTTACATCCTTGATTTATTTCATTTTCAAGGAGAGACATATTAAACTTTGCTTTTTTACCTACACTAACCAAAACCCAAAACATTCCTGTATCTTGGCAGAGAGGAAGAAGGGTCTCTTTACTTACTTCGATATTCTTGAGTATGTTATCAAGAACGACTTTACCTAAAGAACCAGTTTCAATACTATCAGCTCTTTTAATTGCTTTTTCAACATCATCTGGTAATATTCTTACCGCTGATGAAAGTGCATTTTCAATGCTTTTGCTCAGTTTCATGCATTACATCATACCAAACAGTTTTATCCATTACCAGTGATAGAAACATATCTAGTAATATGATACCTATCGCTACACCTAATACCAAGCCTAAGAAATCTGCAGCAAGATCTAATAATTCACAATTTCTTCCAGCAATTGGCTGTAATAATTCTATTACTAAGCCTAATAAAGTTCCTATAGTAATTGAGAGTGCAATTGTCTTAGTATTGTAAGAAATAAAAATAATACTCTTATCCCCACTCTTTCTCTCTTTGCGTGCTTCCATAAATGCTGGAAGGTGAACTAAAGTTAAAAAAAGGGAAAATCCAAGAGCTGTATATGCTATTGAGTGAGCAATCTTATCATTTGATATCAATTCTTCAGGTACTGAAGAAAAAGAAAAGAAAGAAAAAGTAATTATTAATACAATAGAAATAGATAGAAGCACAACACCAATAGCTCTAACTGTTTTTTTGATTGATAACTGCATATTTAATTTAAACTCCATTTTCCAAAGAAGGTAACAGACAACCTTGAAAAAGATTATTTTCTTCCATGTAGACTTCCAAATCCTCAATTAAATCTCGTTTATCTGGATATATTATTGGATATACCAACCTTGCTCTTGGGGTTTCTGTCATTAAACGTTCAATTATGATATTACTTTTTAACCTCGAAATAATGTATGAAAGTAACATAATATGACGTTTATAACTAATAGAAGCAAAGCAACCTTCTTCTAAATATCTTCTTTCAAGTTCAGTGTTATGAGTAATGTGGATGTTATGAATTTTAATACCATCACAATTAGTGTCATTTATTATTTTTATTAGTTTATCAATGCTTGATAAATCATCATAGCTTGGCATTAGTAAAACATGAGCTGTGACGTGTAAACCATGTGCTTTAGCTCTCTTAACTGCAGAAATAAAACACTCTACATCATGCCCACGATTAATCTTCTTTAGTGTATCATCATTAGCACTTTGAAGTCCTAATTCTACCCAAACATCTCTATTTTCAGTTTCATAACTTTTAAGCAATGCACACACTTCATTTGATAGTAAATCAGGTCTTGTAGATACTATTAACTGTCTAAAATCATATAAGCTTAATGCATAGTCATATACTTTTTTTAGATTTTCAACACTATCATAGGTATTTGAGTATGACTGAAAGTATAGAGCTGCTTCATCTGCCTTGTACCTACGTTTTATAAAGCTAAGCCCTCTTTTAACTTGCTCTTCAATTCCTGCTATCCTTGCTTTTAATAGTTCTTTCTTTAGTTCATATCCTTTTTCAAAGGTCCTTTGATAAACAGCTACAGCACCACTTCCATCGCAGAAAATACAACCTTTACTTCCATCTTTATCTCTATTAGGACATGAAAAACCACCATCGACACCAACGCGATAGAGCTTTTTACCATACTTTTCATCTAAATAAGAAGAATAAGTAAGCCACCTCATCTAATGTATAACCCTATAGATAATTTATTTTTTGATGATATAGCAAGGTTTAGATTTATATCAAAAACATCAGCGCTGTATAGACTTAAATTAATAATTGGTCCAAATGAAATATCATTTAACATGGTAAATGGGAAAATTGAATTATTATTTAAATCCGTAAAGTTAATAAAGCCCCCAAGTGATAACTTCAAATATTTATTTTCATATAGATTATAAGAAACTTCACCCATTATTCTATCCTTTGAAAGATCAGAAAAGAGGTCGATATTATATGAGGATGCTAATCTAATATCATCTCTAATAGCACTTAATGATAGTGCGATATTAACCTTATTTAAATATATAGAAAGGTCATACTTTGCATCATAAAATAAATTATTATTGTATCCTGCAAATAGTTTTACATTTAATTGGTAGTAATTTGATTTCGATGTATATGTAAAACCACCTCCTAGTCGATATAAAAAGCTTTTATTAGAAAAGACATCAAAGGAAGTATAATCTGCAAAAATAGAGAAATCTAAACGCTTATTATTAGAAATATGATTTGTAAAAAGAGTTGTAAATGAAAGTCTACCATCTTGGCTTACTTCATGATTTTTCAAACTGGTAATTGAAGAAACTGAGTAAGATCCAAAACCACCTTCTAATAAAAATGCTATATCTAAGTGATCAACTAGAGGATAAGAGTACTCAAATGAAAGTAAATTGATACTTCCAATTTTCATACTTCCACTTATCTTTCCATATTCAGTAAAATATGTGGCTCCTAATGTAACGCTTGGACTTAAGAAGATGTAGCCATCCTTAAAATTTGTTCTAAAAGAAAGGTCACTTGAAAGTCCTATAGATAGATTTACAACTCTATCATCATACTTTGAAGTAGAAATTATTAATTTATTATCAACTATTTTATAGCTTATACTTTTTAAATTCTCTCTTTCCTTTAATTGTTTTAAAAGACTCGATAGACTTGATACATAAGACTCATCATATTCTCTATTATTAAAATAGCTAAATAGCTTATCGTATTTAATTAATTCATTAGGGAAAACAACTTCTTTTACTTGGATGTATGGTAACTCACTGTAGCTTTTTGGTTTGTTAAGAGGTAAGTATTCCTTTAAATCTTCTTCAAGAGAGTCAAATACAGTTTTATTTTCTTTAACACAATTATTTCCAATTGCTAATATTTCATCTACAGAGTAAAAGTCAATTACACCTATATTACTTGTATCAGGGATTAAAACATAATCACTAACTTCATGCTCATTTCTAACATTTCCCATTGAAACTAGAATTACAAATTGGGTTGCTACCCCTGAAAGAGTTTCTAAATACTTTGGCTCTGTTGCATTTGCTCTAACGCTATCATTTACATCGATAGCAATCACAATATCTGCGCCAAGAGCTCGAGCAATTGAAGATGGAAGGTTATCTGCCATTCCTCCATCTACAACATACCTTCCATCAGCTAACTGCTGAGGTGCAAAAACTAATGGTAATGACATTGAAGAACGGAGTGCTGTATATAAGTCTTCAGAAAATACAATAGCTTCCCCTGTAGTAAAGTCGGTTCCAACACATCTAAATGGTATTGAAAGCTCATCAAAAGATTTAACATCAATTACTTTTGCAAGCTTTCTTCTAATTAAGCCTTCGATATTTGAATCATCTAGGATAGAGTTATTTAAACCAATTCCACTATTTGTAATACTTAGTGTTAATTGAGTCCTATCATAGTCTGAATAAGGTCTCTCTATAGGTTTTTCTTCGCTTCTTATATTAAAGACTATATCGGTTAGGTTTTCTTCCTTAACTATTTTTTCAATTTCTTCACCACTATAGCCCGCAGAGTATAGTGCACCTATTAGTGCACCTATACTTGTTCCACAGACATAATCTGGATAAATTCCTCTACTCTCAAGCTCCTTAATTATTGGAATTTGACTAATTCCTCTAGCACCTCCACCTGAAAGCACTAAGGCAATCTTAGGCCTTGAAGAAAAGACTAAAATAGGGGCAAATATAGTTATAAAAAAGAGTAAGAGGACTCTTTTCACGATAGTACAGCTCCAATAATATCTCTATTACCATTTACAAAATCAGCAGCTGATAGCTCTTTTTTTGTTGGTCTTTGCAAACGTGAAATATAAAGATATCCACCTTTAAAGGCAATCTTTAATCCCTTTGCTTTATCAAGTGAAATTACTTTACCAATTTCTTCACTGACATTTTCTTCTTGAAGGTTAAATACACTCTCAAAAACGCCACATAAATAAATAGGTTCATCCTTCCACATTAAGTAAGCTTTTGGCCATGGGTAATATGCTCTTATCTTTGCATGTATTGTTTTAAAATCATCTTCAAGCGATAACCTTGCTTCTTCCTTTTGAGTTAAATATGACCAAGAAACATCACCTACTTGGCTTTTTTTCTCAAAAGACTCTAGGTTAGTTAATACATTAACTGCTAATTTTGCTGCTTCTTTAGAAACAATATTAGAAAGTCCTTCTTCTGTTTCAGTTCCTAAAAGAGGGAATGTAATACTTGAGTAGATATCACCTTCATCACACTTAAGAGCAATTTCCTGAATTGATATTCCACACTCTCTATCTTGCGCAAGTATTGTTTCTTTAATTGGAGCACATCCTCTATACTTTGGTAGTATAGATGGATGGATATTAAAGGTTTTCTCAAATAAAGCTAAAAATTTAGGCCCAAAAATCTTTCCATAGCAAAATGATACAAGAGTATCGCAGGAGGTTAATTTAACTGCTTTTCTTGCCTCAAGATTTAAATGTTCAAATGTTAATACTTCTAAGCCTAACTCTAGAGCTCGTTTTTTTATTGGAGAAGGAATTAAAGAATTACCTCTTTTTCCTCTCTTATCAGGACTTGTTAAGCATGCACCAATTAAGCCCTGCTTATTTAGCTCTTCTAAGGTATCTAATGCAATCTCACCAGTTGCAGCAAAAAGGATCTTCACCTATTTCTTCCTCTTCTTAGTTTTATTTTTTCTTTCATAAACCTTGACCATCATTGCTCTATCATCTTCACTTAAACGGTCAATGAATAATTTTGCATTTAAATGGTCATTTTCATGCTGAATAATTCTAGCAAGTAGTCCAGTAGCTTTTATTGTAAAAGCCTTTCCATTTACATCTTGAGCTTGAACAGTTACCCCAAGAGGTCTAATTACATCGTGATAAACACCTGGAACAGAAAGACAACCTTCCTCATATGGGCCAACTTCAACACTTGTCTCGATAATTTCAGGGTTAATAAATGCAATTCTATTACCTTTTCGATCATCAACTACAAATAGTTTTTGAGAAACACCGACCTGAGGACCAGCAAGGCCTACTCCATCTGCTTCATCCATTGTATCAAACATCGCATCAATTAACATTTTAAGTGCGCTGTCAAACTTCTTTACCTTTTCTGTAGGAGTATATAATACATCCTCTCCTAATTTATAAATATCAAGCATAGTAGAAAATATAATCAAGATAAGGCTTTTGGGTCAACCAAAAGACTATAGTAAGCTTAATGGATCTACATCAATTTCGATATATACATTAGATGGAGTATGGTAATGTTCCAAAGTAACGGTAATTAAAGTATTTAAATGAATAAAATTTGCTGATGATAACAATACTTGATAGCGATAATTCGTAGCTTTTTTGTAAATTATACAAGGATTGAGCCCTATTACAGAGACATCATCATATTTTGACTTCTCTATTGCTTTTTCAAGAAGCATATACAGGTTATCGGCAGCAGATTTAACACTATTTTCATTTCTACTTCTTAGCGTTAATGAAACTAATCGAGAATATGGAGGGAAATTTAACTCCTTTCTTACCTTTAATTCTTCTTCATAGAACTCATTTACTTTATTATCTCTTACTGCTTTTATCGCACTATTATCAATACGATATGTTTGAATTACAACTCTTCCATCATCACGATAACGTCCTGCTCTACCTTTTACCTGTTCAAGTAAAGAGAATGTTCGCTCCTCTGCTCTAAAATCAGGAATTGATAATGTGCTATCAGCTAAAATAACTCCTACAAGTCTTAGACGAGGAAAGTTTAATCCTTTGGCAACCATTTGCGTTCCTAAAAGGATATCTATTTCGCCCTTTTTAAACTGGTCTATAGTTTGCTTAACTTTTTCTTTATCAGCAGTTGCAATATCGGTATCTAGGCGAGCAATAGTAGCTGATGGAAAAAGCTTTTTTGCTTCCTCCTCAACTCTTTCAGTTCCAAAGCCCTTTACAGCTAAATCATGAGATCCACATTTAGGACATGTTGCGACTAAATGCTCTGAGTATCCACAGTAGTGACAAACCATGCTTTCACTATTTTTATGGTATGTAAGTGCAATTGAACAGTTAGGACACTCAATAACATGCCCACAGGAGTTACAGTGATAGTAATAGGTATATCCTCTTCTATTTAAAAATAAGATAACTCCAGCTTTATCGCTTAAAGCACTTCTTATCTCTTCTTCAAGTTCTCTTGAGATGGTTCTGTTTTCCTTAAGCATGTTAACAACCATTACTTTAGGATCTTTGCCTCCAGCAACCTTATTTCTTAAATCTAAGCGTTTCATTAACCCTTTCTTCATTGAAAGGTATGCTTCCAATGAAGGTGTTGCAGAGCCCATTATTAAAGTGGCATTAAAGTCAGCTGCTCTCTTTTGGGCAACTTGTCTTGCATGAAAGCGTGGAGTTTGTCCACTTTTATATGAATTTTCATGCTCCTCATCTATTATTATCAACCCAAGATTACTAAATGGAGCAAATACTGCTGAACGAGCTCCAATTGCTATATCAGCTTTCCCTGAGATAATTCTATGCCAGTGCTTTAATCTTTGTGATGGAGTTAATGCTGAGTGTAATAATGCTACACGATTAGAAAATCGCTTTGAAATATCAGCCATTAATTGATGTGTGAGTGTTATTTCAGGAACTAAGTAAATTACTCCTTTTTTTTGCTTTATTACTTCTTCAGCAGCTCGTAGGTATACTTCACTCTTCCCTGATCCAGTTACCCCATAAAGATAGAAAGTATCACCAGGGTTATTTACAATTTCCGCTAAGGCATCTTGCTGTTCTTGTGATAATTTTTTTATCGGAGTAAAGTCAGTCTCCTCACTAAAGAGTGCACTTTCAGTTTCTCTCTTTCCAGAAGGAATCATCATTGATAATATTTGACCTGGTGATGAAATATAAACCTTACTCATCCACATAGCTGTATCTAGAAGCTCTTTAGTAAATACAGGAGTTTTATCAATTACCTTTAAGATACTTTTTACTTCATAATCTAATTGCTTATCTTCACATACTTCTACTACATAGCCTACTAGTTTTCTACCACCAAATGGTACACTAACTCGGCATCCAAAGGTGGTTTCACCATCCTTAATGCGGTATGTAAAGCTATCTTTTAATGGTATTGGAAGATAAACCTCAACTAGCATCTTCTCTCCTTAATTCCTGCATAAAAGGCAACCTTTTTTAAATCGTTCCATATTGCAGCCTTAAGCCTTGGATCTCTTTGAACCATCATAGGTGGATATGATACTACAGCAACAGCACCTTCAAACTCTGATACATTCTCTCTTGCCTTTTCAATTGAGTCAAACCCAAGAATTTTTGCACCTAAATTTCCCAAGAAGAAAACAACCTTTGGACTTAAAGACTTTACTTGCTCTTTTAATATTTTGATGCAATCATCATTTACTTCAGAGCTTTCTCCTGGACATTTAATAATAGATGTTAAATGGCATTCTTTGGTTTTTTCAAGCTTAATTGCATTTGACCACGTGTTGATCATTACACCATCTTCTGCTGATAGCATTGCTCCACTATCTAAGGTTTTATCAACCACAAATAGTACTAATGGATGTAGAGCTCCCCTTCCTACTAAACACCTATGATCTCTGTTAATCCAGTTATTGCAGGAGTGACAATTTAAATATAGATCCTTTAAAGATACTGGCTTATCACTTGTTTTGTTTATGATGGCTTCTTCTTTCTTTTCAATTGTATAATCAACAAAAGGATTGCTTTCACCCAAAGTGTCATTACATACAACTCTCTTAGCATCATCCAGGAGTGATAAAAAATACTCATACCCAGCTTCATTCATCTTTGCACTCCTCCTCAAACCAAGCATATTCGTTTTCATCATATGTAATTCTAGCAAGGTATAATCCATCACTAGGGGCAGTAGTTAATGCATTTGAACGCAAGCAGCTATCTAAACGTGCTTTAAATGTATCTATATCCTCGCCTTTATTTCCTGCTTGAATCATAGTACCGACCATTGATCTTACTTGATGGTACAAAAAGGCGTTGCCAACAACCTTATATACTAATACCCTTTTCCCAAATCGGTCATACTCCTCTTTCCAACTTGATTCATAGATATCACGATACTTTGAAGGGCTTTCATCTCGTGCTGCTGAGAAGGTTGTAAAGTCATGAGTTCCCCTAAGTACAGTAGCATATTGATTTAATAATTCAAGTGATGGAAGCTTTTTAAATAAGCCAACATACCCCTCATCAAAAGGAAGAGCATCGTTTATCGCTTTTGCATAGTAGTTATACTCTCTAGCCATTGTTGTGAAACGAGCATGAAATGTGCCATCAACTTCTTCACTAGATATTACTTTTACCGTTTTTGGAAGTATAGTATTTAATGCAATAGCAAATCTTTCAGGAGGAATCTTATTATCTTTTGGAATGTCAAAATGGCATACTTGATGGAGTGCATGAACCCCACTATCTGTTCTTCCTGAACCTTGCAAGATGGTATCAATACCCATTTGTTTTAATGCATCTAAAATAGTTTGTTGAACACTTACAGCATTATCTTGACTTTGCCAACCATGGAAAGCAGAACCATCATAACTAACAACAAACTTAATTCTTTTTAAATTATCATCAAGAGGAGAAAGTTCTGGTCTCCTCCAATCCTTTCTGCTCATAAAATTACCACCATGGCAACTGAATATTCTTTTTCATGAGAAATAGAAAGAGAAATCTCTCTACCTTTTATTCTTTCTTTTGCTCCATTATATAAAACAAAGTAAGGCTTTCCCAAATCATCACACCTAATTTCAATATCTTTAGGTGTAACTTGAGGGATAAAGCCTGTACCTAAAGCTTTTACAAATGCTTCCTTAGCAGCAAAGCGAGAAGCATAGTATTCACTTTTTTGTACGCCTTTTTCTAATTCATAGTTAGTAAAAAGATGACCTAAAAGTCTTTCTGATGGATTAGAAAATCTTGAGTTAGCTACAATGTCTATTCCTGTTGAAAGCATTAAGGCTCCCTAAATAGAATCCTGACAGAATCAGGGTTAGCACGTACACTGAGAGATGCGTCTAAAAATGCATCACTGTTGTATGATACCTTGACTGGAACTCTTGATATCCCACTAGCTGTTACCTGTGAAAAGTCAGCTTCTGCAGTAATAGAGGTAGCATCAACAAGGTAAATCAATTCATCATTTCCACTAATAATAATCTCAGTCTTTGATGGCACTAATGATTCAGGAACTACAATCTCTGCAGATGGTAATGTAACAGATAGAGGTATTGTGATTACTCTATCGGTCATATTTAGATACTTTACAGCTGCAAAGATTAAAAATGCCAATATGAGTGCTATCATTCTTGGAACCCAAGCAGATAAGAAGGAGGCAAAGCCTTTATTTCTTTGTTTCATCTTCATCCTCCTTAACATCCATTGGAGTTACATCATTATAACTCATCAATGCAAGTACAACCTTTTTGATAGTCTCACGGTCCAAATCGTAGTAAATATTTGCATTATATGCTAACGACATAGCACCATTTTCTTCAGAAACAATAATAATTACTGCATCAGAATCTTCTGCTAAACCTAATGCTGCACGGTGTCTAGTTCCATAACTTGCATTAATACCCGTTTGAGCTGAGAGAGGAAGGTAACATGATGCTGCAACTATTTTTCCACCTTGCACAACTAAAGCTCCATCGTGAAGAGGTGTATCATGGTCGAATATTGTACAAATTAAAGAAGAAGAAAGGTCTGCATTTAGCTTTGTTCCTGAGTCTATTACAGTTTTTATATCAGTATGACGAGGGAAGATTATTAATGCACCTCTCTTAACTTGTACTAAGTTCTCACAAGCATTTAAAATTGTATCGATTTGCTCAACGGTAGTTTGAGAACCAATTCTAAATAATCTTGCACGCCCTGAGAAAAGAGTTGTAAAAGCTCTTCTAAATTCAGGGTGATAAATAATACAGAAGAACATTAATAATGGTAGCGTTATCTTTTTGTATAAGAATAGTAAGAAGTCAAAATCTAATATGTAACAAACACAAAAGAATAACGCATATGAAAGTAGTACTAATACTAACTGGGTTATTTTTGTTGCAGAAATCGCCACATAAAGTTTATACAAAACCCATGCAAGGATTAATATTTGAATTAAATCCTTTGCATAAAGCAGTATATATGTGGAATCACCTAAACTAAACATATATCATTCCTTATTCGAGGCCCAGTTCAGAGTTCTAGATACCGCCTTTCTCCAGAAAAGAATTTTATTTTCTCTTGTCTTCTCATCCATTGAAGGAGTCCACCTGAGCTGTTCCTTCCAGTATCTTGACAGATTTTCTCGATTTTGCCAAATGTCAACGCTAAGTCCTGCAGCAAAAGCAGCACCTAGAGCGGTAGTTTCTGTAATTCTTGGTCTAATTACAGGAATTGATAGTATATCAGACTGAAATTCCATTAAAGGAATTGAGTTTGTTAAGCCTCCATCAACCTTGAGAGACTTTAAAGTTATTCCGGAATCATAGTTCATTGCTTCAAAAATATCATTTGCTTGAAATGCAGTAGCCTCAAGGACTGCTCGACAAATATGAGCACGATTTACATATCCTGTTAATCCAGCAATTACACCTCTTGCATCACTTCTCCAGTGTGGGGCAAAAAGGCCTGAGAATGCTGGAACTATATAAACGCCACCGCAATCTGAAACAGAAGAAGCAAGCTCATCCAGCTCTTTTGCATTTGATACCATCTTCAAGTTATCTCTAACCCACTGAACAAGCGAACCTGCAATAGCTATTGAGCCCTCCAAAGCATATACAGGCTTTTGACCTTTTTGTAAGAAAGCAACTGTGCTAACTAATCCTTTAGAAGAATAGCAGAGCTTTTCACCTGTATTTACAAGCATGAAGCAGCCTGTTCCATAGGTACATTTTGCTTCACCTTCATTAAAACATGCTTGACCAAATAAAGCGGCCTGTTGGTCACCTAATATTCCACATAGAGGAATTTTCTTACCTTCGATATTTGCATAACCATAAATTTCTCCCATTGATGGGACAATTTCCGGAAGTGCAGATTTAGGGATATTAAAAAGATTTAATAATTTTTCATCCCATTGTAATGTTTTTATATTCATTAACATATAACGAGAGGCATTAGTTGCATCAGTTATAATTCTCCCTGTTAAACGGAAGGCTAAAAAGGTATCAATTGTACCAAAAATACATCTTCCTTCTTCAAGACGCTCTCTAACAAGTGGAACATTATTAATTAACCATACTATTTTAGACGCAGAAAAGTATGGTGAAAATAGTAAGCCTGTTCGCTCTCTAAGCTCTTCAGCACTTATTAGTTCTTTAAAAGAGTCAACTATACTACTTGCTCTCAAATCCTGCCAAACTATTGCGTTATGTAAGACTTCGCCAGTAGTTGGGTCAAAAGGAATAATAGTTTCACGTTGATTAGTAATACCAAGACCTTTTAAATCTTTTACGTTAATACCGCTTTTTCTAATAGCCTCTCTAATTACTGTTTTAGTGTTTTTCCATATTTCTTCTGGATCGTGCTCAACATATCCTGGTTGAGGATAATATTGTTTATGTTCAAGCTGGTGGGTACTAACACTCTCGCCTCTCTCATTAAAAAGAATAAACCTGGTACTAGTTGTTCCTTGGTCTATTGATCCGATATAGTTCATTGTTTTACCTCTTTTTTTAATTATAAAACAATAAATAAAAGCAGAAAACTAAAAAGAGCACTGATAATCCAGTGCCCATAAATAAAAATTATTACAAATAATTATCTTAAGTCCTCAGTCTTGAGCCAATCCTGGTCGTCATAAGCTCTGTTTTCACCAACCATACCCCAAATGAATGTGTAGTTAGTTGTACCACAACCAGAGTGAATAGACCAGCTTGGGTTAATTACAGCTTCATCATTGTGCATTACAATGTGTCTTGTCTGATTTGGCTCACCCATAAAGTGGAATACAGCTTGGTTTTCAGGAATATCGAAGTAGAAGTATACTTCCATTCTTCTTTCGTGTGTATGAGCTGGCATTGTATTCCATACAGAACCTGGTTCAAGGTGTGTTAATCCCATTGAAAGCTGACAAGTATCAAGAATATCTGGGTGGATATATTGGTTAATTGTTCTCTCGTTAGAATCTTCAAGCTTACCAAGGTGCTTATGAATTGCTTTCTCATATGGGATAACTGTGAGAGGATAAGCTTTGTGAGCAGGAGCTGTAAGTATATAGAACTTAGCAGGCTCTGCACTGTTAACACTCTTGAAAAGAACTTCCTTAGTTCCCATTGGAACATAGAGAGCATCATAGTGGTTAACCTTAATTTCTTCACCATCGATAATAGCAACACCATCACCACCGATATTGATTGTTCCAAGCTCTCTTCTTTCAAGAAGATATGTAACACCAAAGTTCTTCCATGGGTCGATGTTCTTTGCTAAATTGACAGTCTCATCAACAGGCATAACGCCCATTGTTACAATTCTATCTACATGTGAATATACACATGAAACATCATCTTTAACAAATACGTTCTGAATGAGGAATTCTTCTCTTAATTCCTCTGTAGTCATTCTCTTAAATGGCTCCTTTCCTGTTGAATAACGAATATCCATATTATCTCCTCTATTTTTCAGGCAAAATAACCTGCTAATTCACTATTTTTTGAAACTCTATCAACACCACCAAATAAATGGTCGTGAAGAATATCATAAATACAATCTGTATTTTTATCTCTAATTGCTTGTAATATTTTGTTATGATCCTCAATTACAACTTGCATAGCGTGGCAATCAACGATATCAACCTTACGGTGTCTTGTATAGTGTATTGAAGACTGGAAAAAATCCCAAATAGTTAATGCATTAACAGCTTCAAACCAAAGGCGATGCATCTTTGCATCAAGCTCATAGAATTGAGAAATATTAGTTTCATCACTATTTAATACAATTTGTTGCTTTCTAATTAAATGCTCTACATCCTCAATTAGAAGTAAATCATCAATCTTAATAAAGTCTTTAATTACTCTATCCTCTATAGCAGAGCGAGCATAAACAAGCTGCTTAACTCTTTCTAAATTAATTTTTGAAACTCTTGTCTTTTGATATGGTAGTAAATCAATTAATCCTTTATCTGCTAAACGCTGCATTGCAGATCTTACTGGAGTTCTTGAAGCATTGTATTTTTCGCATATATCATTTTCAGAAAATGACATACCTGGTTCATACTCTAAAGAGAGTATTTTTTGAGAAATATCTTCATAAATTTGAGTTGCAATATCTTTAGATCCTGCCATTAGCTTCCCCAAAACATTCTATAGATATTAAAATCTTAATACACAAAATGCGTACAGTCAACAAAAATAAAATAATTCAAAAGAAAAATAATACTTATATAATAAAATGTATACAAATCAGAAAAGTTGAATATAAAAAAAAATTAACCACCCTGAGAAGGATGGTTATGAAAAAATATATGTAAACACTGCTACCTAATTTTCACAGCAGTGAAGAAGGCGAAAAAAAACCTGGCAACGACCTACTCTCCCACGGACGAGCCGCAGTACCATCGGCGAAGAAGCGTTTCACTAATCGTGTTCGGGATGGGAACGAGTGTTTCCACTTCTCTATGGTCACCAGGAAATTCACATAG
>JAQYFM010000277.1 GCA_028723145.1 Spirochaetales bacterium
AGCTAGCTTTAGCTTTTCCTGTAGACGCTCTAGTCGACAGGTTGTTAGCTCTATCTTTGCATTCAATACATCTGCTTCTGATGCATTTCCATAGCTTTGAAGCAGAATTTTTTGTTCAACCTTTGATACTAAGGTTTCTTCCTTTAGATCAAGATAGCTAATCTTTGCAATCGCCATATCTTGAGTTGAAAACTGCTCAGTAAGAGTTGTAATTATTGTGTTTACTGCTTCATCCCTACTAATGATTGCACTTTGGGTATTACTTTCACTTCTTTTGATATCATTTAAAGCTTTACCACCATCCCAAAGAGTAGTTTTAAATGCAACTGTAATCATACCATTATAGTCATTTTGTCTGTACCAGTCAGTTTCTACCAAAGGAAGTCTACTTCCTCCATATGAAGCAGTAACCTGGAGAGCAAAATCAGGTTTCCAATATACACTCCCCTTGCTTACCTCTTCACTGTATTCCATTGCCTTTTGCATGTGAGAAAGCATTTGAAGGGTAGGTTGATTTTGACTAGTTGCTACCTTTATTAGTTCATTCCTATCCTCGTTTGCTAGATTATAGAACATCTCTTCATCAGGGATGAATGAAATATCTTCTCTCTTTAGATCAAGAATACCAGTCATGGTTCTTAATGCAGTAAGGTTAGATGAATATTGTGCATTTATCTCACTTAAGGTTACTTCAACCTGTAAAGCTTCAATTTCATTTTCCTTTACCTCTTGAAGTAGCATAATACCTTGCTCATTTGCAGCATATGCTATTTGAACTAAGCGATCAGCATAGCTTTTTTGCTCATTAAGTAGAGTAATAATCTCATCCATATAGTAATTAGCTGCAAGACGAGTCTTTAACTCTGCTGTAAGTTGGTTTTCTGTATCAGTGATTTGAAGGCTTCTAACACTTTCTACTTCAGTAAGCGCATTAACTCCATTTTTTATTTTACCCCAAGTAAATATTGGCATCTGCACTGATAACTGAGTTTGATATAGTGTATCTTCCATGCCTTTATAGAGGGTAATATATTGGTTATATGGCAATCCTAGCTCTGATGCATTTATTGTTATTGGACCAATTGGATTAATAATATAAGAGCCTGATACAGTTAAATCGATATTAGGATGATAATTTGCTTTAGCATCCTTGGTATCTAGTTTTGCCTTTTTTAAATCTTCATAAGAAGCTTGTAGCTTTGTATTATTTGCCTTCAAAGAGCTTGTTAATGTATTGTAATCATAGACTTTATCACCTGCAAAGAGATTAATAACAGCTAACAAGATGGCGATGAAGGATATTAATTTCTTCATCATGGTAATGTAACTTCTCCTACATTAATTGTATTGCTCTGAGTTGTATAGTTAGTTGTAGAAATAGCATTTGTATTGTTATTAATTTCCAGTTGTAAAGTATAGCCTGTAAGAGTTGCATACTTTCCATCGTAGGTAGAATTAATCCACTTATATGATGAGTCAGGAGTAATAGAGAATACTCCGTGCTGGACTTTTGACTCTGCTATTACGTTAGTCGTAGTCTTTGCTTCGCCAAGCTTTATCTTTTCTCCTGAAGTAGTAAAAGCATAATAAATTATAGTAATGTTGTCATCTGCTATTGTTCCGATGTCCCCTGTTACAGGAGTATCATTAGTTGCTTTAAGTCTTCCACTTATAGTTGGAAAGCTAAACTCTGTTTGCTTTGCATAAAGATTAATAGTTTGGTTATCAGTTGCTGTTTTAATATTCTTTTCTATAGGAGAGAAGGTTTTTCCATCTTCATCGCAGATTTTCCATGTTGAGGTATTATCTTCACTTTGAATAGTGTAAGTATTAATTTTTATTTTCGGCTCAACTAGGTCATCATTTTTATATGCAACAGAGAAAGTATTACTGCTAGAGGTTTTAGAAATAGTGCAGTCAGTTGGTAGTAAATCAGAAAGCTTTACTTGAAGAGTATCATTAATGGCCTCCCCATTTACTGCTACATTTGCAAGCTGGAAGTTAATTGTTGATACCTTTTCTGTTCTCTTGAAGCTTTCAGTATAGGAAGACTCGTTAGTGCTATCAGAAGTGATTGAAATAGAGTTAGAGTTTTTATTAAATCCATTTATACCAAAGCCTGATTTATAAACTATTAAATAGAG
>JAQYFM010000278.1 GCA_028723145.1 Spirochaetales bacterium
AGTTAGCTATGATACAGATATTAATTCAACAATTAAATCTTTAGAAGAGGCTAGTGAAACAGCAATCTTGA
The DNA here is from genome assembly GCA_028723145.1 of Spirochaetales bacterium. Classification (GTDB taxonomy): domain Bacteria; phylum Spirochaetota; class Spirochaetia; order Sphaerochaetales; family Sphaerochaetaceae; genus Bullifex. The sequence goes on from JAQYFM010000278.1 coordinate 72, forward strand.
CAGCTGATGGAAATTCACAAGGTATTAGCTCTCTTAATCTTTATGTAACATATGCAGGAAATCCAACTGCAGGTGGTCAAATTAATAACGTTAGAATTTCTACTGAAGGTTGGAAGGGTGTAGCAGATACAGCTACAGCTGGTCAGAGCGTTGCAATTAAGTTTGATTTCACAACAACTACTACTTCAAATAATTCTCTTCGTGCTGTTAAAAACGAGAGTTCAACAGACTCAAATGTAATTTTTAATGTTGCTTATCCAGCAGGCTTAACTCCAACAGCTCAAAAAGTTGCAACAATTGCTACTACATGGCCTAAGAGCAATGATCTTCCTGCAGGTAACTACTCAGCTACTATCAACGTTGAGGTAAGTGCTGACTAAGGAATTCTTATGAAAAGATCGATAATATTAACATTACTATTGATCTTATCTATGGTGGTATTTGCAGCATCTACAAGTATTGGTTCAGCAACTGCATCATTAGAGCTCAACTCTTCTGTACCAGCAGGTACAGGTGTTGAGATTCCAGAAGGTGTAACACTTGTAGGTAATCTTGCAATCCAATACCAATATGGCGATGGAACACCATGGGAATATGTATCAACGAAAGAACTTTCTATTGGTACTATTGGATTAGTAGATGATAGTGTATCCCTCCAAGCACTCTACTACGGTAATGAGTCTGATACATATTCTTGTTCTGTTGCTTTTACTTCGGGTGGCTGGAAAAGAGATGGAGAAAAAGAAATAGAAGGTGCAACACTTCCTATTTACTTTAGAGATTTAAATGTTATTAATTCAGATAAATTCTCTTCAACAGCTAATGATGCGGGGTTTAGTTTAGTTGTTCCTGTCACATCTCCAATTAATGGAGCTCAGGTTGCTTCTATTATTGCATTTTGGGGGACAGCTGATCTTCCTTCTGGCGACTACTCGGCATCGATTGAGATTACAGTATCATCACCATAGAAAATGCCAGGTAAAGCCTGGCTTTTTTTATAAACAGATGTATTATTAAATAAAGATAAAAGGAGGCAAAATAATGAATAAGAAAATAATTACCATACTATTGCTATCAATAACTTGCTTATCCTTTTTATTTGCTGAAAGCAATAGTTCAGTAAAAGTTGCTATAGACATAGATTCCGCTTATCAAAGTATAATTACTCATAATAGACCAAATGATTATATATTTAATATAAGTGAGCTATCTTCAAAGGTTGATTTAACTGAACCTTTTGAAATGCAGAAAGATAACGGAGTTGATTTTACTTACTATTTATTTTCAAACGACATTGATTTTTTAAATGAAGTTACAATTGATACTGTATTCTATCCATTTAAAGATTCATCAGGAATAGTAATTCCATACAGAGTTTGGTGTGATTGTCCATCAAATGATAGCCATTTAGTAGGTGTTGCTAATTCTTCTGAGGCATTTAATTATTCTCAAACTCCAATTAATAGTTCAGTAAGCGTTAAAAACTATAATAAGCATACAATCATCAATACTAATCTCATGTATTCATATATTCATTTCTTTGTATATGTACCGTCTCAGTACGTTGATAGGGCAAGTTATGGAAAATACATAGCAACGATACAACTAATCTTAAATTGTAATGAATAAGAATGTCTTCGGACATCTTTTTTTATTTGTAACATGTTTAATACTTATGACATTAAAAATGGTAGAACTTAAGAAATAAAACCTCAAAAGTTATAAGAATGTTCCATGTTTTATAGTAAAATGTAATAAGTTTGTAAGAAGTATATGTTAAAATACCTCAAATTTCGCTATTTTTAAACTTTTTTAAAAATTTTCTAATTTTCTATTGACACATCTTTAGATATGTCGTAAGTTATTAGTGTAAACAAAAGAAAGAAAACACAAACCGAAGGGGATAAAAAATGAAAAAGTTCTTAACAGTATTAGCAATCGCATTAATCGCAATGACAGCAGTATTCGCAGTAGCTGCAGAATCAGCAAATTCTGTTAATGGTGATAAATCAAAAGATGCTTTAAATCTTTCATTAAATATTGGTGGTTATACAAAATTTGGTTTTACAGATTATGAAGTAAAAGTCGCAAATGATAGTATTACTCCAATGGGAGATGTTGATGTAGAAGTATCAGGTAGAAATATTTCAGTATATGCATCTGTAATAACAACTCATAATGATTCAGTATCAATTACTTTAGAGTTACCAAAAGCAATGAAGGCTAATGGTGTAAATGATACAATCTCTCTTACATATACTGGTAAGAACTTCTCAACTACAGAAGATGGTGATAATTATAAATTCACTGACACAATTTCAGCTGGTAGAACTAAGCAGGCTTATTCAAAGGGTTTCACAATTGAAGTTGAAGATTATAGCCAGAAAGTTGCAGGTGATTACACAGCACAATTAGTAATGACAGTAACAGCTAACTGATAAATATATAAATTGCACAAAGCCACTCTCCGGAGTGGTTTTTTGTTGTCTATTACTATAGAACAATTTTTAGATAACCATTATAGTTGGGTGGGTTTTAAATATGCAGATAAATAATTACTTTACAATCCTTAAAAAAGAATTTA
>JAQYFM010000279.1 GCA_028723145.1 Spirochaetales bacterium
CTTAAAAATAAATCCATATGAAGGCGTGATAAAAGTATTTGGTAAAGATTTAAAGAAGATTAAAAAGAAAGAACTCTATAGAACCATGGGAATAGTTTTTCAAAACCCAGCAAACCAATTTATTACGCAAAATGTACTTGATGAAGTAAAACAAAGTATTAGACTTTGGAATAATAAACTGAGTGATGAAGAAGTTAATAATGAGGCATTAAAGAGACTTGATGAATATGGTTTACTTAGATATAAACGATATTCACCTTATATGTTATCTCAAGGACAACAGAGAAGGCTTGCTGTGTTATCGGTGCTTGCAGGGGAACAAAAAATATTACTTCTTGATGAACCTACCTATGGACAAGATTATCGCTCAACTTGTGCAATTATGAGCTTACTTGAAGATAAAATAAAAACTAAAGGATTGAGCGTGATATTAATAACTCACGATGAGGAATTAGCAAAAAGCTATGCAGATAAAAGATATGTAGTAAGGGGAAATGGTGTATATGAAGCTTGAAAAACTAAATCCTAGTGTAAAAGCATTTACTGTTTTACTATCAGTTATTCTTTTATCTTTTCAATATATAATTGAACTAAATGTTGGGGTGTTTCTTACATCTATTTTATTATTAGTTTTCTTTTCTGATGCAAAAATAAAAAGAATAGTAATAATATTAATTCCTGCATTTATTGCTGCATTTGGTCTCTTTATGATGGGCTTATACTATGCTAAGGGAAGTGCTGTTGAACTGGAGGAAATAAGTAACATTTCAAATGTACCATTTGCAGTTAGAGCTGCAGCTAGTAGAAATCTAACAACAGCCTTACAGCTATCAACTCGATTACTATCTTATGCAGGACTTGGTATTTTATTCGCTTTGACTACCAACGGTGATGATTTTGTAAAGAGTATGATTCATCAATGTCATTTATCACCAAAATTCGCTTATGGAATATTAGCTGCCTTTCATTTAATGCCTAATATGGTTAGTGAGTATAAAGCTGTATTAACTGCATATGAGGTTAGGGGTATGAAGCAATCATTTATATCTCTTAAGGTGATATTCACAATGTTAGTTAACTCTATAAGGTGGTCTGAGTGTGTTGCCATGGCTATGGAGTCAAAAGGATTTTCTGGTAAAAATGATAGGACTTACTTAGAAGTAACAAAGGTTCGCTGGTATGATGTTTTGCTTTCCTTAATAACACTTACTACTATTTCTACAGCGATGTTTATTTTGAGATAGCCTTCTGTAATTCTTTTTAATCATTTTCTATAGAAATATCTTTTAAAAGTTAATAAACTCAAATATTCCATTAATAATTATAAGGATAAATATGAACGAAGAGATTAAGAGACAAATATTAAATGAAATAAAAAGTTTTGATTCAATTTTAATTGCTAGACATTTCCGCCCAGATGGTGATGCTATAGGGGCTACTAAGGGGTTACAGAGAATTTTAAAGTTAACTTATCCAAATAAAGATATTAGATTATGTAATAAAGATTATTCTGATTACATGGCTTTTTTAGGAGCTGAAGATGGTTATGTAACAGATGAAGATATTAAAAAATCTTTAGTACTAATCCTTGATACCGCAACTAGTGAAAGAGTATCCGATGATAGAGTCTTAAATGGGAAGAAGATTATTAAAATTGATCATCATATCGATAATAACCCTTATGGTGATATCTCATGGGTAGAAGAAAAGAGAAGTTCTACAGCAGAGTTAATTGCAGACTTTTATCAAACATTTAAAGATGAGCTAGAAATTGATTCATTTGCTGCAACTTGTATTTATACGGGTATGAATACTGATAGTGGACGCTTTAGGTTTGCTTCAACTACTGGCGATACATTACGACTTGCTGGCTTAATGCTTGATCAGGGAGTAGAGATAGAAAACTTACAAGCGCAATTAGATTTAAGGGATTTTAAGTTCTATTCATATCAATCAGATGTGTTTTCTAGAATAAAAGTAACAGAAAATGGACTTGCTTATGTATTTATTGATTTAGCTATGCAGGAGAAGTGGAACTTATCTAGAGAGGAATCTAGTGATAGTGTTACCTTTCTAAATATGATAAAGGGGTCAATTGCTTGGATTGCTTTTATTGAAAACCCAGACCATACAATTCGTGTTCGATTAAGATCTAGATTTATGACTATCAATCAAGTTGCAGAACGCTATCATGGTGGTGGGCACGATAGAGCATCTGGTGCAACATGTTATACAAAAGAAGAAATGGATGCTTTAATTAAGGATGCCGATAGAGAAGTAAAGCTATACAAAGAAACTCACGAAGGCTGGATTTAATTATTTTCAATTATCATGTGTATTTCATCTTCATTGATATACACCATTTTAAATCCTGCTTTTTCATAAGCTTTAATACCTCTCTTGTTATAAGAATAAACATCTAACTCAAGAGAGGTTAATTTTAAACAATTAAAGGCAAACTCAATAGTTTTATTAATCATCCAAGAACCAATTCCAATTGATCTGTGGGATTTTGAGAAAATAGCTATTCTAAAGTTAGCACTACCATTATTAAACTCATTAATTACACTTTCTCCTATTATTTTTCCATCATTAGCTGTTAATAGAAAGTGATAGTACTCTTTATCACTTATTTTTGAACGAAAGAATGATGTTACTTCCTCATGGGAAAAGTATTCTTTGGATTTTGTATAATATATAACTTCTTTATCTAGAGGTGAGAAATTTTGTCTATAATACTCTTCACAGTCTTCAATTTTTGCTGATCGAAGAATATATTCTCCATTTTGCCAAAATCCACTTTCTTTATTCATGAATATATATTATGAAATATTAAAAAAAACTGTAAGGGAATTCCCTTACAGCCTATAAACTATTATACGCACTCATCATACATGCTAGGTTTAGCATTATATTCATCAACTAGGATATTACCTCTTGAAATGCAGGTTCGCAATTTACCATCTACTTCAATATCGATATCGGCATCGTATCCAACTTTTAGTAAACCTTTACTTGTAAAGCTTAATGCTTTAGCAGGATTGGTTGTTACTAGTTTGTATGCAGTTGTTCTATCAACACCTTTATCGATAATTGCTTCAACTGTTTTTGGAAGCTCTAATATAGAGCCTGCACCCATTCCAATTATCTCTCTCTTTTCATTCCACTTTGGAAATGAACCATTTGAATCAGTTGAAATAGTTAAATTATCTTGGTTAGTTGATAAGAGTTTAATTACCTGGTTAGGAGCCTCATCATGACAAGTAATATCGATGTGACCTCCTAACTTTAACCACTCTTCAGCTTGATCTAAATGGTTACCCATATGAGTAGGGTAAAGATGCTTTATTGGAAGTGGAGTTGTATTGATGATTTCAAATAGTTGGGATATACCAAGTTTATCGGCACCAACGTGGAAGTGTACAATACCACATTTTTTTGACATTAATGAGGCAATTCTTGCTTCTGAAGCCATTCTAATTAACTCACTTGTAGTTGGAAATGAGCAACGATGGTCTGCAATTGCAACCTTGACACCAATTATCTCATTGATAAATGTAATATCGTCTCCAATACTTCCGGTTATTGTTTTTGTTGGTACTTGATAACTACCTGTAAGACAATATGCAGATAGGCCCCATTCCTTGTAACCCTGAATCTTTGCAACTAAATCTCTTACACTTCTAGTTGTTCCATCGGTTCCAAGAAGTCCTACAATTGTAGTTACACCTGCAGCTGCAATTTTCTTCTCAGTAAGTGCCGGAACCCTAGAAATCATTCCTGATTCACCGCCACCACCAATAGCATGTACATGGCCATCAATATAGCCAGGGTGCACAATTGCACCCTCCGCATCAATTACTCTTAAGCCTTCAAGGGAAATATCAATTTTAGGCTGGATTGCAAGAATCTTTTCTCCACCAATTAAAATATCATTAATCCCGATATGCTCTGGCTGATAAATATCAGCATTTTTAATTAAAATCATTTTTATGCCCCATAAATATTTAAAATAGAAATAAGCTGATGCATATCTTCTTCATTCCAGCGTTGGTCAAGTTGTACAGATAATACATGAGTATTAATGTACTTTGCTCCAGGATACTTAGAAATATCGTCAATCATAGGAGGTTGAGGCCAAAATGCTGTGTGCTTAACATTATTTTGGTCAAGATATTTTTCCATATCAGCTCTATCTGCACAGTATATTGTGTAATGGCTAGGAATGTCATCATCTCCTAAAGTAGTAAATACAGGTTCCCATCCATTTGGCTTTGCATTTTCACTTAAGATAGTGAAGTTTCTGCGCCTAATTTGTCGCATAGCATCAAAATCAAAGTGCTTAGCAATTTCTATAGATTTTTCATCGGACTTATAAGCATCGAAAATCTTTCTAAGTCTTAATTCTGTTTCCCAGAAGACATTTGAAGCCATTTCATTGTACTTATTATCATTAGTCTCTAAGGCTTTAGAGCGTAAATCCATGGAAGAATATCTTCCTTTCATGTGCTGGCTTTCAGCATCTAACATTTCGACAGTAAATGGACCATTTAGCTTTTTAGCAACACCACCTGCTGCAATACCCATCCATTTTCTTAATGAACCAGCTGCATAAGTTGAAAGAGGATCGTAGTAAAGAGGAGAGTGGGTTGTATCAAAAAGAATTGTGATACCTTTTTCTGCACACTTTTTGATAAACTCATGGTCGTA
>JAQYFM010000280.1 GCA_028723145.1 Spirochaetales bacterium
TCAATAGAGTTTTCAGCTTCGAATGAGCAAATTAATTTATTATCTTGGTCCTTTGAAATAGAAATTTCACCATGTACAATATTTCTAAAAGCATTAAGTGCAGATTTTTCCTGTAGCTCAAGCTTTAGAGGTACCATATCTATTGCATCATAGCTATCTTCTTTTTCTTTATCCATTTTAAACGGTTTTAAGTTATCTGGAATTGTGTAAGTTTCATCAAGAAGAGTAGCACTCACAATTTTTGTAATATCGAGAGTGATAATTTCTTTAGTATGTCTAAGACGACCTGTTACAGAGATAGGTTGACGAGTTTTATTTTCATCTCTAAATCCAATAAAGTAAGGTGCAAGTTCTATTTCATCACCATTATTTAATTCAATTCTGACAATCCTACCTGTTACCCAAGCATCAATTAATACTTCCAAAATAGTATTGTACTTGGAGTTTTTACCTCTATTCTTTTGAACCTCTTGATCAATTTTCTCTGCTACCATTAGCATGTTATCACTTACTTTTGGAGCATAGGAACGCATGTTCATTGCAATTTTTCTAAGTCCAGAAGCAAGGTGTGGTGATTGTATTTCACTATTATTAATTAATATCTCAGCACTAAGGTTAAATGCTAAAGATTCATAAATAGAGAGAGCAATGTTTTCATCATCTTCTTTTTGTCGAATCTTAATTAAATTGTTTTCTTCATAAACATCGATGTGCTCAGATAGGTCTTCTACATATCTTGATATAGTAGATCTATGTACTCCAAGTCTTCTTGCAATTTCAGCTCTTCTTAATCCTTCTGGATGGGAACGAAGTAAAAGTTCTAATTGTGCAACTCTTTCACCTTTCATAAAAAAACTCCAACAAAACAAGTATAGCATAATATTGAATTGCAACAATATGCAATTGTTTTGTTGCAGTAAAATAAAAGTAGATATAGAATTGCTCTATATGAATGAAGAATTAGAACAAGTTGAGATTAAAGTATCTTACTTAGAAGCACAAGTTGCTGAATTAAATGACGTAGTAATTGAGCAGCAGAAAAATATTGATGCTCTTAATATTAAACTTTTACAGGTAACAAAGAAGTTAGAAGAATTAATTGAAGAGGTCGGCTCTCCATCAAGACCTAATAGAAAGCCACCTCACTATTGATTAAAACTCTTCTCTTTTCTTCCAAGTAGTAACAGCGTCAAAGACATCTTCTTTGGTGCCATCTTCTTTTATTCTTTCTATTTTAAAATATAATTCAGGTGATGTTTTACTATACTCATCTTCATTTTTAGAAAGAACTGTAACTACAAGATGATCTTTTCTATATGTTTGTCTTATCCATCTAACATCGATTATAGATGGCTTATAGCTATCCATAAACTCTTCAGGAAGAGAATCAAGAATCCAGTTAATGTATGAAAGATTATTAACATGGTGGTTTAAATCTGTATCAAGATAGTGAATAACTGGTTCATAAGTTGTAAGAACACACTTTGATGATTCAATTACATCAAGATTATTAGGCATTGAAGCATCAATTTGAAGTTCTTTTGGTGGAGTTTTTAAGATATCAGTAACTTCCTTTGGTCTTAAAGGGCGCCCTTTTACTGTATCAATTATTGCCCACTTGGTATTTGCAAAGAATAAAGGTTTATTTGTGTTTTTATCTTTTGCTTTTACAATTCTTGGACAATTAAGCCCCATTGGATCTTGAGGCCAAGTCTCAACTTCAATTTCATCTTTCCAAGTTGCATAGTGATAAACTTCCATCCTTGAACGTGCTATAACCCAGGTTTTACCACTTTGTTGAAGGTCTGTTATGCCAACACCTCTTTTATCAGCATGTAAGCCTGCTATCTCTTGAACTAATGATTGGTAAAGTGAAAGTCTTGCTGAACTACAAGAGTCAGATTCACTTGTCATCACACAGTGGTCTAAATGGCCGATGTTATCATCATTAATATAAAAACTCATTCTGCTACCTCATAAAAACGAACCATAGAACGGCCATATTTTCTTTCATCTTTAAAAATAAAGCCTTCTATTTCATTCGGCCATAGTTTTTTTTCTTCTTCAGGGTAGTGGATGATAAAAAGACCATGTTCTTTAAGCATTTTCCTACTTGCTATCTTTTTTGCAAGCTCAACTTTTCCTTCCATATTAAAAGGAGGGTCTGCATAAATAATGTCATATTTATAGGATGATGTTAGAACATATCTCATAACATCCATCATAAAAAGATGTTTTTCTTCTTCAACAAAAGATAAATTTTTCTCAATAGTTTCTTTTTTCCCTCTATCCATTTCAACTAGGTGGATAGGGCTAGCTCCCCTTGATGCGGCTTCAATAGCTACACATCCACTTCCTGAAAATAAATCGAGAAAAGAAAGACCAGAAAGGTCTCCTAAGATTGAAAACAATGATTCTCTCATTCGATCCATTGCAGGCCTAATTACTCCTGGTGGGCATACAACATTTCTTCTACAATATTTTCCGCCTGTGATACGCATATTATCCTTCCTCATTGATATTGAGTCTTAACATATAGTTTTCTGTGCTAATTAAGCCTCTATCTTTTTCCATTATCTCTAAAGCTTCTTTTTTTGCAATCTCTATTAAATCTATATCATTAACAAGGGAAGCATATTTTAGCTTTAAAAATCCAGATTGCTTAGCACCTGCAATTTCTCCTGGACCTCTAATTTCTAAATCCTTTTCAGCGATATAAAAGCCATCTGTGCTCTCTTTCATTACTCTTAGCCTTGCCTTTGAATCTTCACTTAGAGAGGCGGAATAAACTAAGAAACAATAACTTTGTAAATCACTTCTACCAACACGACCACGAAGCTGGTGGAGTGCAGCTAAGCCAAAACGTTCTGCATGTTCAATAACCATACAAGTTGCCATAGGAATATCAATACCAACTTCAATTACAGAGGTAGCTACAAGGTAGCTTAATTTTTTATTCCTAAAGTCTGTTAAGATTTGCATCTTTTCTTCTTCAGGGAGTTTAGAGTGAATTAATGCTGAAGGAACGCCTGGATATTCTTTTTTTAGATATTCAAACATGTTTTTAACATCTCTTAATCCACTATCACCTTCGTCTTCAATTCTTGGATAAACAAAGTAGGCTTGGTGAGATCGTTTAAATTCCACAGCTATTGTTTGATACATCTTTTCTCTGTTTTCTTCTTTTACAAGATATGTTGTAATTGGCTTTCTGCCTTGAGGCATAGTATGAATAGATGATACTTGTAAATCAGAAAACATTGTTAGAGCAAGTGTTCTAGGAATTGGGGTTGCAGTCATTAATAGTAGGTGAGGGATTTCACCTTTTGAGGTTAGAGCAAGGCGTTGCTCAACACCAAAGCGGTGTTGCTCATCAATTATTACGTACTTTAAGTTTTTAAATACAACATCCTTAGAAAATAGAGCATGAGTACCAATTGCTATATCAACCTCACCATTTTTTAAGGCATCTAAAAGATATTTTCTACCTTTCCCTTTTACATCACCTGTGATAAAAGCAATCTTTACTCCAAGTGGCTCTAAAAGCTCTGCAGCTTTTTCTGCATGTTGTCTTGCAAGTAGTTCTGTTGGAGCCATAAAAGCAACTTGACCTTTTTTAGCTATCTCATGCAGACTACTAATCCATGCAATTAATGTCTTTCCTGAACCTACATCACCTTGCAATAATCTATTCATTGAACGCTGGGTATCAAGATCTTGTCTTATTTCATTTAAGCTAGATACTTGGTCTTTTGTTAAGGAGAATGGAAGAGAAGAGATGAATTTTTTTTCAAGCTCAGAAATAGAACTCTTTTTATTATTCTTTTCGTATGTACTTTTGCGCATTAATGCAATTTCCATTAATAATAACTCAGTTAGAGCAAGTGTTCTTCTACTTGCTTTAACTTCTTCCATAGACCTTGGCATGTGCATAAGTCTTATTGCACTATCGGTGTGCATAAGAGCGTATTTACTATATAACCTTTGTGGAAGCTCATCATCAAAGGTGATGTACTTATTTGATAGTATTGTATTTATATCTTTCCTAATTGATTTTTGAGTTAAAGAACCACCCATTGGGTAAATAGGTATAACTCTACCTATTCCCGCTTCATCTTGAGTTCTATAAACAGAAAATGAGGATGATTGCCACTCTCCATTGTATTGATTTACATTTGCATTAATAAACCAAACAGAGCCAGTTTGAAGTGTTTTTTCAAGGAAGCTTCTTCCAAAACAAAGTAAAGATAATTTGGTACCTGAAAGATCCTTTACTATTACTTTTAGCGTTCTTTCATTTTTTCTCATACCTCCAAAGTACGTATGAGATTGTACAATTATCTTAGTATTTATTGTGTTTTCGCCTTCCTTTAAATCTTTTATTGAGGTTAACTTTGTTCTATCTTCATATGCTCTTGGAGCAAGAGCTAATAAATCTTTAAATGTATCTACATGAAGCTTTGTGTGGTAATCTGCTGCACGCACCTTACCAACGCCTTGTAAACGTTCGATAGGAGTTATTAGCTCTGATAAAAACATTAGAAAGGAATCCTCATTGAATAAGTAATTAATAAACTAAAAATGTAAGAAAGCATTGCATAAATACAAATAATCACAATAAGAGTTGTAACTGAAAGGGTTGTATCTTTTACAAGACGTCTTGTAAAGAAAATCTCTCTTACTTTTTTCATCAAAGGGTCAGCAAGAGTTGCAATTCTAGACAGAGCTAATGAGCCTGTGAAGGCTGCAATAGTTCTAACTATCATGACAATTATTGCAAACATTAAAAAGATCTGTATGCCATATGACCAAGTATATTGCAAAAGTAAGCTTAATACCCAACCAAATCTAATCGTTCCATATATTGAAAAGAGTTTAAGTAAACTTTGTACTAATGATAGTACTGCAATTGCAAATATTGGTGATAAATCTAGTATTCCAACACGGAAATGCTTTGATCTAAAAAGATTTAAAAAAGGATCAACAATTAGAGCAAAGTAATATGTTAATGAACCCTCTCTTGGAAAAGGATTAATCCAGGAAAGAAAAATTCTTATCCAAATAAAGAAAGAATAAAGAGAGATTAAACGTGCTAGAAAGTTAGCCATATCGAGCATAAAAGTATTCATACAAATCTCCTCATTTTACTCAAACCATGCGGCATTAATTAAAGAATATCCTGACAGGTCCTTTTTAAGTTCTTTAGAGAAGCTAACAGCATATTCTCTACCAAACCTAATCTTTTCCTTTCTGTTTTCTCCTAGATATGCAAAAACAGGAAGAGAACCACTATGGTCTACAAGATAGCTCTTCAAGTCATTAGCTAACATCTCAAAACTTTCGCTATTAGCTTCTTCTTCATTAATCTCAAGCACTAATGAATTAATAGCTTCTGTTTTTAATTCAGATGGCTCACAAATATCCTTAATAATAAACTGTGGGTTTGTTGGATCCTTTTTATTATCAAAATAACCTACAAAACCATAGATACCATCGAGTGCTACCTTATCTACTAATTTATCATAATCCTTTGGAAAGGCAACTGCTTCGAAAGTTCCTTGGTAATTGACTAACGTATATGATGCCATTTTTGAACCTGTTTTAGTCTTAATTACTTTGTAGTTAGCTACTTGGCAAATTAATGAAACATTTCTATTAATTGGTAGTTCTGCAGGTTTTGAAATATCGACCCAAACACAGCGCTCGATATCTTCTTTATAGTTATCAAGAGGGTGACCAGAAACATAGAAACCTAAATATTCCTTCTCGAGTTCTAACATCTCTCTTTTCGGCCACTCATCTATTTCTTTCATTTCATAGGAGCCTAAAGATACTTCATCTCCAAATAGAGATATTTGACCATATGCTGTTGTCTCACGAGAAGATTTTTCATATGCAATAGCATCTTCCAAATTAGCAATTAAGGTTGCTCTGTTTATGCCAAGAGAATCGAAGGTACCAGATTTAATTAAAGCTTCAATTGATCTTGAGTTGATATCAACTTGACGTGAAAGGAAATCAGTAAAAGACTTATAAGGGCCATTTTTATCCCTTTCCTCGACGATTAATTGAGTTAACGCATCACCTACATTCTTTATTCCAGACAGTCCATAAACGATGTTACCATCTACAACATTAAAGTGCTTATCTGAATTGTTGATATCAGGTGGAAGTAGCTTAATACCCATAGTATCAGCAAGCGCTAGATACTCTTTAAACTTCTCAGGGTTATTCATTTCATTAGTGAGGTTGGCCGCTAAGAATTCACTAGGGTAGTTAGCTTTTAAGAATGCAGTTTGATAAGCAACGATAGAATAAGCAACCGCATGTGACTTGTTAAAACCATATTGAGCAAATGGTTCTAGCATTTCGAAGATATCAGCAGCATGTTTTGGGTCTCTACCAAGCTTTTCAGCACCTGCAACGAACTTTACCTTTTCCTCAGCAAGCTTTTCAACTTTCTTTTTACCCATGATACGTCTAAGGATATCTGCTTGACCAAGAGTGTAGCCAGCAATAATCTGAGCAACTTGCATTACCTGCTCTTGGTATACGATTACACCATAGGTGTTCTTTAATATTGGCTCAAGTTCAGGGTCTGCATATTCAATTTCCTGAAGACCGTTTTTACATGCTACATATCTATCGATATATTGCATTGGACCTGGACGATAAAGTGCATTGAGAGCAACGAGATCTTCGATATTGTTTGGTTGAGCATCCTTTAAGATTTTCTGCATACCAGCAGATTCAAACTGGAAGACACACGCACTATCACCACGCTTTAACATGTCAAAGGTGTTTTTATCAAGTTCATCAATCTTATTGATATCAAAAGTTGGATCTTTTTTATGAATAAGATCTACAGTATGCTTAATCAAGGTAAGGGTTTTTAGACCTAAAAAGTCCATCTTTACAAGGCCACACTCTTCAATTTGGTCCATAGTGTACTGGGTTGCAACTGAGTGTGATTTTGGATCATAAGAAAGAGGAACGTAGTCAATTAAAGGAGTTTTACCAATTACAACACCTGCTGCGTGAAGTGAGGTATGACGGTTTCCTCCTTCCAAGATTTCAGCAACATTAAATAGCTCTTCATATACTCCACCTCGCTCTTTAATTGCCTGTAGCTTTGGCTCGGCATCGAGTGCTTTTTTAATTGTCATCTTAGGCTCATCTGGAATGAGCTTACAAATTTGGTTACTCTCATCGTATGGAATATCGAGTGCTCTTGCACAGTCTTTTACAACAGCCTTTGCTTTGAGAGTTCCAAAAGTACAAATTTGACCTACACGATCTTTACCATAGTGTTCTGTAACATATTGAATTACTTCTCCTCGTCTTTCGAAGCAGAAGTCGATATCAAAGTCAGGCATTGATACTCTTTCTGGGTTTAAAAAACGTTCAAAGAGTAGGTTGTACTTAATTGGATCTACATCTGTAATTGTAATTGAATATGCAACAAGCGAGCCTGCACCAGAACCACGTCCAGGACCTACTGGGATATCATGCATCTTAGCCCAGTGGATGTAGTCACGAACAATTAAGAAGTAACCTTGGAAGTCCATGGTTAGAATGATGTTTAATTCATAATCAAGTCTTTCCTTTAAAGCAGGAGTTACCTCACCATATCTTTTTTTACAACCATCATAACTTAGCCATACTAAGTATTCTTTAGTATCCTTAAAGCCTTCTGGAATTTCATACTCAGGAAGTAGTGGGCCAGGGAATTTAATATCAATATTAACTCTATCAGCAATTTTTCTTGTATTTTCAAGAGCTTCTGGGCACCAGCTAAATAACTCGGCCATTTCTTCTTCACTTTTGAAATAGAACTGGTCATTTGGGAATCTCATTCTCTTTTCATCTTGTACTTTAGATCCAGTGCCAATGCATAATAATACGTCTTGAGCAATTGCATCACTTCTATTTATGTAGTGAATATCATTTGTACAAACAAGAGGAATATCTAATTCTTTACTTAGCTTATATAACATAGGATTAGTCTTCTTTTGTTCTGGAAGACCATGGTCCTGCATTTCAAGATAAAATCTATCTCCAAAAATATCTTTAAACCAAAGAGCTTTTTCTTTAGCAAGTTCATATTGGTCTTTAAGTAATAACTGTAATATTTCACCAGCAAGACATGCGGATAGACAAATTAAATCCTCACTATGACTTTTTAATACTTCATCATCAATTCTTGGTTTATAGTAGTAGCCTTCTGTGAATGCAATGGTATTTAGCTCCATTAGATGGTGGTAGCCTCTATCGTTCATTGCAAGAAGAACTAGGTGGTAATATCTGTTTCCTTCGCTAGTTGGACGTTGGTCTCTTCTGTCTTTAGGGTTTACGTAAAACTCACATCCGATAATTGGCTTAATTCCAGCAGCTTTACAAGCTTTATAGAACCTTAGAGCACCATACATGTTTCCATGGTCTGTAATTGCAAGTGCATCCATTCCCTCTGCTTGTGCCTTTGCAATATATTTTGCAATTGGTGCAGCTCCATCTAAGAGAGAAAAGTCTGTGTGGTTATGTAGGTGTACAAATGTTGATTTCTTACTAGGTTCTTCGTTGTTAATAACTTCATCCATATAAAACTATAATAACATATATAATTATCCCTTGTCACAGTTCTAAAATAAAAGAATAGTTTAAACAAAAAATCTAACACAACAAAATTATGGTGTAGAGGTAGATATTATATTTATTTATAACAAAATAAATTATTAAGTATTTTGGTCCTAATTTACTGTAAAATATTCAATATCTTAGATATATAATAATTTTGGTTCAAGTTAATCATTGTACATCAAATGACTAGCTGTACTATTTTGCTACACAAATTTTATAATTTATAAATTTTGAACTAAAAAAATCACGGTTTTTTAGAAATAAATAGTAAAACAACAGGAAAAATCACAAATAAAACTTTATTTCTGCTTTAAAATTACACTTTTTTAATATCTGTATACGTAATAAAGCAAAAATATTTCGGAATTATTCATATCGCAAAAAATGCATATAAATAATTTTTTTTACACAAAATTAGAGTAGCGAGTGCTTTGTATACAATTATACTAAAAACATAAAAACAAATTTTCTCATATGGAGGTTTTGAATATGAAAAAGTTAGGATTATTCCTTATCTTATTAGCAATTATTGTAGCACCAGTATTTGCTAACGGTCAGAATGAAACACAAAAGGCTACTGGCCCAAGAACTCTCAGCGTTCTTCTTTCAGAAGAGCCATCATCAGGGGATGCTCTCTCTCTTATCCTTGATAAATGGGCTGCTGAAACAGGTAATAAAGTTGAACGTCTTGTAATTCCTTATGATGATCAGATTACAAAGTTCCCTCTTATGGCAAAGAACAAGGACCTTCCTGATCTCGTAGCTACAACTCGTCTTACAAGACTCTATCCAGATGAGTTCGTAGATCTCGCAACTGTTATTAACATGGACATCTTCGAGCCTCAGGCAGTAGCAATTATCGGCCAAGATTATACATCTAAAAAGAATCTTTGTCTCCCACAGCAGTTCACAATCACAAACGTTTACTACAATGCTGATGCATTTGCAAAGGCAGGAATCACAGTTCCTACAGTAGATAAGCCTTGGACTCTTGATGAGCTTTATGCTAACGCAAAGCTTTTACAGGAGAAGGGTGGTGTTAAGTACGGTATGGCAATGGATGCTTCACGTGCTCGTTACGATAACATGATTTACATGAATGGTGGTTCTATCACAGTTAAGAATGGTGATTCTTTCGCAGTTAATGTAAACAGCAAGGCTAACGTTGAAGCTCTTGAGAAGTTCATCGAATGGAACAACACAGTAATGCCAAAAGCAATTTGGGCAGGTGGTACAAATGATAACCCAGCTGACTACTTCAAAAATGGTGATGTAGGTATCTACTTCTCAGGTACATGGCAGTACAATGGTTTCTACCAGGATATCAAAGCATTCAATTGGGGTGTTATGCCTTCTCCAGTAGGTCCTAACGGTCCTAGTGCAATCATGGGTGGTTCAGGTCTTGCAGTACCAGCTAATGCAGATGACAAGGATCTCGCTATTGAATTCTTAAAGTGGTTCTATGAAGATTCAGCTAACTTCCAGGAATACCTCAATAACGATAAGGGTCTTTCATCACTCAAGGCTGTAACTTATGCTCCATCAGATGCAAAAGTAGCAGCAGATTACAAAGTACTCCAGTCTGAAGTTTCTAAGGTTACTGATGCATTCAACGTAGACGAACAGTCTAACTGGAGAAACTACTACGATAACGAGTATAGAGATGCTCTCAGACAGGCTGTATATGGTTCTGTAAGTGCTAAGGCTTCTCTCGACGATTTCGCAAACAAGCTTTCTAAGAAATCAGGTTGGCCTCTCGCTAAGTAATAGTGTAATCGCGTCTCGTAAAATCAGCCATCCGGATAAAAACGGATGGCTTATTTAAAGGAGGAGTTTAATGACAGCAATAAGAAAAAAGAATAACGGAATGAGACATACAAAAGCATTCTGGATGTTCGTCTTACCAAGCCTTGCTCTATTCACAGTATTCTTCTTAATACCACTTGTATTAAGCATTGCTTATTCTTTTACTGACTATGATGGTTGGAAAACAATGAATTTTGTAGGTCTCGAAAACTTTATCGAGCTATTTCAAGATAAGAACTTCTACTCTTCTCTTGGAAGAACCTTCATTTACACACTATTTTCTCTCCCATTTAAAGTTATTATCCCATTATTAATTGCAGCACTTGTTTGTTCTGATAGAGTTGCTTTTAAGAGTTTCTCAAGAACACTTATCTACATCCCTGTTCTTCTTTCAGCACTCGTTGTAGGTATCACAATTAACTGGATGTTCTCAACTGAGTATGGTCTTGTAAACTTCATTATCACTCAGCTTGGAGCAAAGCCTCTTGATTGGGCATTAAATCAGTACCTTGCTACATTTGTAATCAGCTTTGCTTCTAACTGGGCATCAACTGGTTTCTACATGATCATCTTCATTGGTGGTATTAAGGGTATTAGTAACGATTTATATGAAGCTGCATCAATCGATGGATGTAATACAACACAGACATTCTTTAAGATTACAGTACCAATGTTAGCACCAACAACATTCCTTGCTGTACTTCTTTCAACAGTTAACCTCTTAAAGGAATATGCTCTTGTTCAAGGTATTACTCAGGGTGGTCCTGGTGATAAAACAACATTTATTATCCAGTACATCTTTGGTCAAGGCTTTAACCAGATGAGATATGGTTATGCAAGTGCAATCTCATTCATCGTAATGATAATCTTTGCGTTAATCGCTTTCGTACAATTTAAGATGAGTAATGAAGGAGGAGAAAACTGATGAAAAGCGAAAAGAAAACATCAAAGCTACTCACTGCTCTCTCAATTTTGTTAGCTCTTGCTATGATTTTCCCAATCTTCTGGTTGATCTGTTCATCATTCAAGCAGCCTAACGAACTCTTTAAATATCCTTTAAAGATGTTCTCAAGTGATCCAACAATTAACTACTATAAGAGTGTTCTTGGTAGTGGTTTCATGAACTATGTAAAGAACAGCTTGTTCTTAGCTGTAGTTGGTACACTTATTACTCTTGTAATTAGTGCTATGTGTGGTTACGCTCTAGCTATTTACCGCTTCGAAATCAAGTATACAAACCTTGTTTTCGCAGTATTCTTGCTTGGAACCTTGATCCCTGGTGAAACACTTACTGTACCACAGGTATCGGTAATTAGTGCTCTTGGCCTTTACAACAACATTTGGGGTGTAATCCTTCCAGTTGTAACAACCACAACAGGTATCTTCATGTTCCGTCAGGCATATATGGCAATTCCACTTTCATTTGTTGAAGCTGCACGTATTGATGGATGCCCTGAATGGAAGATCTTTACACATGTAATGATGCCTCTTGGTTCATCATCATTTGTAACACTCGCAATCTTCTCATTCATGTGGAGATGGAACGACTACATTCTTCCAATGCTCATCCTCTCTAATCAGAAGAACTTTACAATCCAGCTTGCTATTAAGAACTACATTGGTAACACTGGTGTTGACTGGTCAAGTATCTTGTCTGCTTCAGTAATGTCTGTAGTTCCAGTAATTGTAGTATTCGTTATTTTACAGAAATATATCATTGGCGGTGTTTCTGCCGGTGGTGTTAAGGGATGATTATTATGGATATTATCGACCAAAAGCTTGATTTATTAATTAAAGGATTTCTTCCTGTTCTTTGTGCAGACCCTGATTTTGATAAAGGTGTACTCGCTTCAGGAATTGAAAATAGAGAAAGATATAAATATTGGGAGTGGACTCAAGGTGTAGGACTATTCGGACTTTGGAAGCTCTATGAAAAAACTGGTAAGAAAGAGTATTTAGATATTTTAACTAACTACTATGACCAGAGAATTAAAGAAGGACTTCCTGGAAAGAATGTTAACACAATGGCTCCTATCTTAGCTCTTTCATTCCTCGCAGAGCATCTTAAACGTCAAGATTACATGGATGTATGTATTGAGTGGGTTGAATGGCTTTATAACGGTGGTCTTGAGAAGACTAAGGAAGGTGGATATCAACATAGAACTACTGATGATTTCAACGACCAAGAACTTTGGGATGATACACTTATGATGAGCGTACTTCCATTAGCTAACATGGGAAGAATCTTAGGTAGAAAGGAATATATGGATGAAGCTGAGTACCAGCTCCTATTACATATTGAACACCTTGCTGATCCTATCACTGGTCTTTGGTATCATGGTTACACCTTTAAGGGTAACCATCACTTTGCAGAGGCTTTCTGGGGTAGAGGTAATTCATGGGCAACTATTGCAATGCCTCTATTTGTTGAAACAATTCCTTTGTCTCCTGCTGTAAAAAGATACGTATCTACTGTAATAACTAGACAGGTTGAAGCAATTGCTAAGTACCAAGATAAGAGTGGATACTGGCACACATTAATCGACCATGAAGACTCATATCTTGAGTCAAGTTGTACCTGTGGTTTTGGTTATGGAATTTTAAAATCCATCCACATGGGTCTTCTTGATGAAAAATATAAAGCTGTTGCTGATAAAGCACTTCCAGCAGCACTTAATGCTATTGATGAAAATGGTATTGTCCAAATGTGTTCTGGTGGTACTCCAATGGGAAGAGAGAGTCAGGATTTCTATAGAAATATTCCTGTTCATCCAATGCCATATGGACAAGCTATGGCAATGCTCTTCCTCATTGAGCAAAAATAATAAAAAAGGGGACCTTTTGGGGTTCCCTTTTTTAGGAGAATAATCATGATTAGTGATCGCGAGTTTAATAAAATAACAGATAAAATGCTTCAAATGGAGGCAACTTACACAGACTTAATCTTTAAAGAAGTTGCTTCTTTAGATTGTTCATTCTTTGAGACAGAAGATAACCTTTATTCAGCTATCCCGGAATGTTCTACGAGGATACAAAAAAATGATACTTGGGGAGGAAATAAGAAAACTGGTTGGTTTAAAACTAGTTATATTGTCGACTCTACAACTAAAGGGAAAAAATTATTCCTATGTGCTGATACAGGTGCTTTAGAAACACTTGTATTTGTAAATGGAAAGCCTCATGGAGTACTAGCTAATAAAGTTGTTATTAGAACAAGGGGAAACCACCATGCTTTGATTATCACAGATGGTGTCGAAGAAGGAACAATCTTTGAGTTTGCCTTAGAAGCTTATTGTTGGCATAACGAAGTTGGAACTCAGCCATTTAAAACTGAGCCAAATGGTCCATTTGATGCTAATCATCCTGTTACTTTTAAGAGCGTTACTATTGCACTCAGAGATGAAGAAATAAAAGAATTTGCTTTCTCTTTGAGGGCAATAAATGAAATAGCTCAATTTACTCGTGATGACTATAAAAGAGCAGAAGCTCAAAACTGTCTTTATGAAATTTATAGGACAGTCTCTCAGGTTCCTTTAGAGTCGGGTGTTGATTACCCTGCTCTAAAGAAATCTGTTGAGAGTATGAATAAAATATTAAAAAGAAAGAATCACTGTGATTCTTGGCCAACAATGTATGTAAGTGGACACTCACACCTAGATACTGCATGGCTTTGGCCTATTAAAGAAACAATTAGAAAGGCAGCAAGAACATACTCTAATGCAATTACTATGATGAAGGAATATCCAGAGTATATTTTCCTTCAAAGCTCAGCTTGCCATGCTGATATGATGAAAAAGTACTATCCATCAATTTTTAGTGATATTAAAGAGATGGTAGCCCAAGGTAGATGGGAACCAAATGGTGGTGTATGGATTGAGTGTGATTGTAATGTAACTGGAGCAGAGGCCATGGTTAGACAATTCTTATATGGGCAAAAGTTTACATTAAAAGAATTTAATTACAAAAGTGATACCTTCTGGCTTCCTGACACCTTTGGATACTCTCAGTCATTACCACAAATAATGAAGCATAGTGGTGTAAAGAATTTCTGTACAACTAAGATGAGTTGGAATGATACTAATGTCTTCCCATATGATACTTTCTATTGGCAGGGAATTGATGGGACTTCTGTACTTGCTAACTTAATTGATATCCAAATGGGGCCAACTCCTAAGTGGGCTTATACTGCACTATATGAAAAGAAGAGAGGAACTCGTATCTCTAACTCAAGATATAATGCTTATGGCTATGGTGATGGAGGTGCAGGTCCTAGTTATGATTTAATAGAAATCGGAAGAATTACAGAGGACATAGAAGGTGTTCCAAGAGTTAAGTACTCTTCTATTTCTTCTTATATGGATAGAGTTAGAGAGGAAGCATTTGAAATTCCTCAATATAGAGGTGAACTCTATTTAGAGCTCCATAGAGGTACATTAACAAGTCAAAGTGAAATTAAAAAAGGAAATCGTAAAGCAGAGGAGGCTCTCCATGCTCTTGATGCGATTATTGCTACAGACTTTGTTAATGCAAAACATCATGATGTTGATATGGAAGGTCTTTGGAAAAGATTATTGATTAATCAATTCCATGATATTTTACCTGGAACATGTATCGATGAAGTAAATATCAAAGCTGTAAAAGATTTAAAAGATCTAAAAATTGATGTTGAAAAAGAGATAAATAAAGCTT
The DNA here is from genome assembly GCA_028723145.1 of Spirochaetales bacterium. Classification (GTDB taxonomy): domain Bacteria; phylum Spirochaetota; class Spirochaetia; order Sphaerochaetales; family Sphaerochaetaceae; genus Bullifex. Next base: position 15,133 of record JAQYFM010000280.1, read on the forward strand.
TAATTTCAGATGGCTCTTTATGTATTTATAACCCATCTCCATTTAAAGCTAAAGACTGTATTGTTGATGGCAAAATAGAAGGTTTTGAATCTATTACTACAATAGATGGAATAAAAACTTATATTCCTAATATCAATATTGATTCATATTCTTCTAAAGCTATTTCAGCTATTGAAAATAATTGTTGTGGAAAAATAAGTGTAGATGGTTTATGTGTTGAAACTCCAACTTTAAGGTTGCGTTTTTCATCCTTAGGTTACATCGAAAGTTTATTTGATAAAGAGGAACAAAGAGAGGTTGCAAGGTCTTTAGGACTCGATAGAGTCTTTTTAAATGAGGATGTTCCACAAGCTTGGGATAACTGGGATGTTGATAAAGATTTAATCGAGAACCTAAAACCTTTTATTGGAGATGTAACAATTGCTCTTAAGGAAACTACAAGATCAACAGTTACCTTTGAGACTATTATGAAACTCTCTAATAAGAGCACTTTAACAAAGTTAACAAGAATATATAGCGATAAAAAGCAAATTGATTTCGAAGTATTACTTGACTGGCATGAAAAGCATAAGCTATTAAAGGCTGGTTTTGATTTTGATATCAATGCAACAGGTCTTAGAAGTGAAATTCAATTTGGTTCTATTGTAAGACCAGTTTGGAAGACAAATACCTTTGAAGAAGCTAAATTTGAAGTTTCTAATCAGAAGTGGAGTGACTATAGTGAACCAGGCTATGGTGCAGCTATTTTAAATGATTCAAAATATGGTATTAATGCGCTTGGAAACTTAGTTTCTCTTACTCTTCAAAAGAGTGGAACTCATCCAGATCCAATGGCAGATGAAGGCATTCATTCCTTTAAATACTCTTTGCTCCTTCACTCAGGTTTCTCAACAGAGAGTGTAATTAGTAAGGCATATAACTTTAACACAAGCTTAAGAGTATATAATGGATGTGAGAAGGTAGCTCCTGTAAAGGTTAGTTCATCACATGTTGTTATTGAGAGCTTAAAGGTTTCAGAGGATAATGATTCATTAATTGTACGCTTGTATGAGTGTGAAGGAACTGGTTGTAATTGTAGCTTAAAGCCAAGTTTTGATTGCACAGCTGAAGAGGTTAACTTCTTAGAAGAAAAGCAGAGTGATTGCAATCTTGATCGCTTACACTTTAAGGCATTTGAGATTAAGACAATACGCTTATACCCATTAGGACGATAAAATGAAGAATAAAAAATTATATTTTACATGTGCTCTCTTGATGATTTTACTTGGAACAAGTGATGCACTTAGAGGAATTTTCTCTCCGTTATTTTTAACAGAGTTTGGGCTATCAATGTCCCAAATAAGTATTATTGTATCAGCAAGCTATTTAGGTAACTTAGTTTGTTTACTATTTGGTGGGGTTATCCTAGATAAGGTTGGTAGTAAAAAAGCAATGGTAGGCTTTGTCATTTTATTAATGGCATCTGAGCTTTTGCTACTTTTAGGTGCAAAATATGCATTTTTATTATTAGGTTTCTTCTTCTCTTTAGGTCTATCAACACTTTTAAATACTACTATGATTTTCCTCTCAAGAGAGTTTAGTTTAAAAAATCCATTATTTTACTTAAATATACTCTTCTTCTTACAAGGAATTGGAACTTCATTAAGCCAACTAGTATTAACAAAATTCTCATCTTCAATAGCAGTATGGAATGGAGTTATTATCTCTCTTGCCGTTTTATTAATACCTATTGCTTTTATTCTATTTACCTCAAAGTTTTCAGATGAAAAGAAAGCTGATAGCAACCTTAATGAAATTAAAAAGGGAAGAGTAAATAAATTAGCAATAGCACTATTAGCTTTAGCTTTAGCTTTTTACTTAATTGCAGAGCATGGAGTAACTAACTACATAGTATTGTATGGAACACAGCATTTAGCCCTTGATGCAGGTAAAGTAGGTGTAATGCTATCACTATTTTCCTTTGGTATTTTAAGTGGTAGATTAATTTTAGCTACCGTTAGTGATAAAATCGGTGGGGCAAAGATGGTATTTATCTGCTTATTAAGTGCCTCAATTGGATATTCAATTGTCTTTGCTTTTAACTCACTACCTTTACTATTCTTATGTGGCTTTGCAGTTTCAATTGTATACCCAACACTAACAGACCTTTCAAAGAGCTTTGTGCCTAGCTATATGAGTGCAAGAGCTACTACAATTGTAGTCTCTCTTGCCTCAATTTTAGATATTGGATTTAACTTTGTGTTTGGCTCTGTAATAGAAGCAATTGGCTATTCAAAGTCAATGGCAATTCTTCCATTAGCACTTTTTATCTCAACAGCAATTATGTTGTCGCTTCTGTTTGTTGGACAGAGAAAGTCTTCCTGATAAAAGCTAAATCATCTTTTAGAGAATCAATAGGGAGTTCTTCTCGGATCAAAGGAATGTTTACAGTCAATACTCTAGCAATATGAGGATAGATTTTAGCCATTACGCCAGTTCCAAGAGGAACTCTTTCTCCTTCAATAATATCTTTAACATGCATTGCCATAAACTTCTTTTCAAAAAGACCTATTACCTCTTCAAAGAAGCTAAATGTATTATTTGATAAATCATCCTTTAATAGATTAACTGGATCAAAAATAAGCCTTAAATACTCATCATTATTTAATCTTTCAAGAAGCCTTGAAACCATCTCTGGAGTATTAATTGTGTGCCTAATTACTGGCTCAATTGCGATAGGTACATCATACTTTCTTGCAATAGGTAAGAGGTGTTCTAGAGCTTCAACAACTCTTTCAAATTGTATCTCTCTATTTTCATCACTGCAGTCACTAGTTTCTGTAGCAACACACTTAGCTCCAAGCTCTTTAGCAATTCGAAGCGCTACCTCAAATTCAGCAATTTGGTTATTCCACTTACTATCATTTAAGGAAGCTATATCGATATAGCAACCAAGAACTGAGATATCTAACCCTTGGTCTTTGATATCTTCAATATCATCGTAAGTTACCTCTAAATAAGAACGCATGTAAGGAAAACTTTTGTGGATTGCAAGCTGAATAGTTTCTGCGTTGTACTCTTGTAGTTTTGCTTTTAAATTCATTGGAATTGTTGACCCAAAGTCATGGGCTCTAACACCAACCTTCATAGACCCTCCATTTTTTGTTTTTTGTAGACCTTTAATATATAAGCGAGGAGGAAATTCTGCAGGAGCAACCTCTTCCTTCTCTGGATTTATCATACCCATTATTAAATTTTTTTTCACAGTATGGCTCTTTCTATAATCACTTGGGCTAATACCACAAAACTTATGGAAAACTCTATTAAATTGGCTTGTACTCGTAAAACCACATTTTTCAATTATTTCAGAAACAGTATCATCAGAATAAGCAAGCATTTGAAGTGCATTTCGTATTCTTACAGTTTGTACATAGTTAACAAAATTAATACCTGTAATATCCTTAAAGATATGGGATAGATAAAATGGACTAATTGCATGGGTTTCTGCAACAGATTCTAGTGATACATCCTCACTATAATGATGATTTATATAGTCCATTACATAGTAAATCTTTTGTGAATTAGATTCTATTACCTTATTTTGGTCATAACAGTTTTGATTAATATTTTTATAAATTAACCACAAAAACTCGATAAATGCTGCATAATATGCAACCTGCCAGCGATCTTGTTTTTGTTTTCCAATTTGGAAGATTTCATTTATTTTACTTACAATTTCAGTTCGAATATTAACAGGAAATCTTATTATTGGTTGCTTTAAAGAAAAGATTCCTAGAATTTTATTTAAATCATGCTCTAATCCTGGAATGCCAGCACCAAGATTAAAGTTAATAATTATTCGTTTTTGAGGTAAATTGACCTTAGGATATACACTTTTATGGAGTAATCCTGGTTTAAGAAAAACCATATCATAAGCAATTAATTGATTAAATTCCCCATCAACTAGATGAGCTGTTGAGTCCTCTAATGGGATAAATATTTCATAAAAGTTATGAAAGTGTTGTATGTTCATATTTACTGGATATGAACGTATATCATAATCAAAATAAATAAATAGAGGATCTATATCTCTATTGAACTTAATTTTGAAACCTGGTTTGAAAAATAGAGAATTACTAGCACTATCCATACTATAGTGGTATATGGTTTTAGCAATAAATGCAACATTTTTCTTTATTTTTAGCAATAAAAAAGATGACAAAAATTATTTTTTATTGTTCTGATATCTGGTGATAAACGCTAAATAATCTAAACTAATTAGATTCTTTTATAAAACAAATTCTTAAAATGTGTAAATAAAATTTCGTAGGCTAAAACTAGTGTTGTTTACTATAATTTTTTCGCAAAAAATGCAATACAAAGAGTTATTGTTAGCAAGAATAAAGATGAATTTTTCACTAGTGGATATATACTGAGTTCGACTGGAGGTAATGATGAATTATCAGAAATTCTCACTTGATCATGGTTATATAACAAGATGGCTTGTTTCTGAGGTTAGAAAGCAGGAAGTACATTCCGCTCCTGTTACAATTGACCAAGAACAAAATGTTTGGATTGGTTCTGTTGCAGCTGCTGAACATGTTAATCCAATTAGAACAGCATTTTTAGAAGATATTAAGAAAAATGGAATAGCTGATCCAGATTTTGAAGATTTCCAACCAGGTGGAAAGGTAAAGCTTCTCGGTACAACTTTAGGTTTATCTTATAGAGTACCTTTTGGTGATCCTGTTATCGGAAACTCATTTTTCTATTCAACACCACTTTGGATAGCTCTTACTGCTGGAACAATTATTTCTTCACCTGACGATAGATGTGTAAAGGTTTTATGTTCTGTTAAAGGTGGTATGTCTCTATATGTAAATGGCAAAGAGCAGATTTCATTCCGCCCATATGAGAGAAATAATCAAGTTGATAAAGTATTTACTCTTAACCTCAAAAAAGGTGAAAACATTCTTCATGCAGTAATTGATGAATTTGCAGAAAGAGATACTGAATGTACTATTGCATTAAGAATTGTAGAAGGTGAAGAGGGCTTAACTCAAATCCTTCCAATGGGTGATAGAGATACTGCTTTAATTGATAAAGTTGAGGAAGCAATTAGAACTCTTAGCTTCGAGAAAAATAATTTTACTGAAGGTGATGTAAAAATCTATTGTGCTAATCCTTATACAGATAAGCCTTTTAAAGTTCATTTAAAGGGAGCAACTGAAGAAAATACTTTCTTACAGCTCTACCACGAATGTGATGCAGTTTTTGAAGCAGGAAAGAATGAAGCAAATCTTGGACCTGTAGAATCATTCCCTGTTGGTTTTTTAAGATTTAATGTAACAGTTGAAGTTGAAAACTTAGTAATTCACACAATTAGAACATTTGAAAACTTCCCTTATTCTTTCTGTGATAAAGCTGCAAATAGTGTTAAGGAGAGAAAAAACCAAGCTTGGGAGTATCTTGCAAAGTATGGTGAGCAAAACGCAAATAGAGCAATGGCTCTCTTATTCACTAGAGGAGACAAAAAAGAAATCGATACTATCCTTCGTAGACAAATTGATTTTATCAATAAGAGAAGTGACTGTTCAGACTTCTATCTCTCATATTTCCCATTCATGATTAGAAACTTCTCAGACTCTGGATTAATCAGTGAAGAAGTACTTCAAATGATGAAGGATTGTATTATCAACTTCCGTTACTGGCACGATGAACCAGGTGATGATGCAATGTGGTTCTATAGTGAAAACCATGCATTAATGTTCCATGTTTGTCAGTTAATTGCTGGTGAGTTATATCCTAATGCAATTTTTACAAATAGTGGTATGACAGGTATCCAGATGCAGGAAAAAGCTCTTGGAATGCTTAAGCCTTGGTTCGAGACATTCTTCAAGTGTGGTTTCACAGAGTGGAATAGCCCTCCATATCTTCCAATTGATGCACTTGGCTTTGCATCTTTATATGCACAGACTCAAAATGAAGAGATGAAGGAGAATGCTAGAAAAGCACTTGATTACATCTTTAAGCTCTTAGCAATTACTTCATTTGATGGTGTATTTAGTACAACAAGTGGAAGAACATATCTTAAGGAATTATTTGGTAACCACAGTAACTGTCCTTCATTTATCAACTGGATCGGTTATGGAATTGGTAACCAGAGCCATGCAGGTAAGGGTGTTGTACCATTCTGTTTTAGTGATTACGAACCAAAAGAAGAAAACCTTGCACTTCATAAAGTAGAAGAGGGTAAAGCACTTTCTTGGAAGAGTACTCATGGCTACAATGGTTATGCTGATATTACAGTTTATAAGACTTCTTCATACCTCCTTTCTGCTGCAAATGATTTTGAAGCAGGTAGAAGAGGCTTCCAAGAGGATGTTGTCCATGCGGTATTTAGTGCTGATGAGCATGTATTTATTAACCATCCTGGTGAATTTGCTCTCTTTGGACATGCAAGACCATCATACTGGGCTGGAAGTGGTACTTTACCAAGAGTAAATCAATACAAAGGTTTTTGCTCAACATTTTATAAGCTTGATGAAAAACATCCTGTTGATTTCACTCATGCTTACTTCCCTGTTAAGGAGTTTAAGAAAGTATTAGCTAGAGGAAATTGGTATTTCGCTGAGTCAAAGAAGGGTGGTTTAATTGCTATCTATTCTTCAAACGGCATGACATTAACAACTGATGGTCCTAATAGCGATAGAGAACTCTTAAGTAACGGTAGATCATGCTTATGGCTCATGAGATGTTCTTCTCTTTATAAGGAAGGTTCATTAGAAGCATTTGCTGATAAGATTTCAAAGCTTGAAGTAGCTATAAATGATGATGAATGGACCTTTAATGATCCTGAGTATGGCGTTCTTACTGGTGGATTTAAGAAAACATTATCTGTTAATGGGGTCGCTGAAGTTTATAAAGGTTATGACCCTGTAGGTGAATGCACATTCATTTGTGAATGATTAATATAGATTATTAAATTAAAGCTGGTACCTTTGTTTGGGTATCAGCTTTTTATATCAATTACATTGAAAGACTCTTTTGATTTAACTCATCAATCATATTAAGTAGCATGCCTTTAAGCCTTACCTCTTGTAGCTGGCTAATTTCTCCAAGGTTATCTTTAATATATGTAATAATATATGAAAAGAAGGATGAAATGTGACCTTCATCACAAGGAAATTGAAGAGAAGAGAAAATATTATCAATATCACGGCTCTGACAAAAACCTTTGTTAGGAAGTGTTATTATCAATTTACCTAATGAAATATTACTCTGCTCCATCTTAGCTACAGCTGCAAGACTTACAGATGTATTTGATTCACTTAAAGGAGATCCTACACAATTAAAATATTGATAATCAAATTGTTGAATAGGAATTCTTATTCTTGATACTAGAGCATTTGGGGGTAGAGCAAGAGAACCATTTTTATCGTAGATTCTTGATATAGAAAACCACTTTGAGTGCATTCTCTTTTTTAGGTATCTTACCTCAACATTTGCATCAAGTAACATGAGTGTAGATGCAATAGGAGTTCTAAAAGAAGGTGTACAAAGACAGCCTCCGATAGTAATTCGGTTTCTAATTAACTTAGTTGCAGTACTATCTAGAGTGTTAATTAAAATCTTAGGAAGAAGTAGTGCTCCAACTGATTGAATTTTACTAAGAGATACCATACTTCCAAACTCAGCAAATCTATCATTGCGTTGGAAATGCTTTAACTCTTCTATTTTTTGAAGGGAGATAATTTCTACATTTGCAGAAGCAGAAGGATAGAAATTAGGTTGGCTCATTATATATGTACCACCCGCCCAAAGGAAAGTAATATTGTCTTTGTAGCTAATAATTGTATTTGTATATTCTGCAAGATTTTGTGGCTCATGGACATTTGGACTTCTAAGCTCTGCGTACATTTCTCTTTCTCCTGATCACAAGTGCTGCATTTACTATTGCAAGAAAACCTGTTGGGTCTATGCAGTGGCATTTTATTAATGAACTTTCTTGTAATACCTCTTGGGTATTGATCGGAAAGTCATTATTTTCATAACGTCTTAAGATATCCTCTATTAGTAGTGTTTGAGATGCATAACAATTTTTACAAGGTGAAATACCTGTATTAAAGTATGCTCTTTCAATATCACGGTAGTCACGAGATTTTGAGAAGGAATCGAATGTAATAATACTACTATCTTTGAGTGCGAATGCTGGAATTAAGCATGAAAGTACTGCTTTACCATTAAAGAGTACCATACACTTTCCACAATGTTTTCCATTACAGTGGGTTTTTACAGAGGAGATATCTACACTTTCCATTAATATTAATGAAAGAGGTTTAGTTGAGTTCACTGTAAGTGATAAATCTTTGCCATCAACATTGAATTCAATTCTCATCTTTATTTCCTCGTTATAGCATTTTGAATCATTACTGCAGAAATAGGTAATGTTACATTTTTAAGTCTAGGAACACACTGTAATACAGAAGAACTAAATGCAGCTTTAACACAGCCAACAATAGCAGCTGAAATACTTGCAATATTATATGTGTTATCACTTTCAAAGCTAATATTTATTTTAAAAGGTTTATTTGGATCTATTGATAATACTGCCCCAGATGTTCTTAAAGCTTCTAAAGCTGCATTATTAATTCTAGACCTTACTTCTTTTTGGTCATATATAGTTGCAAGACGGGCGTTAATCCAAACCTCTTGGACTACAGGCAAAAATGAAATGTTATCAACTTTAGTTTCAACAATAACAGATACAGTTCCACTTGTTTCAAATTCACATGGGTTTAACTTATCATCGATATCAACATTTACCGATGTTGGAAGTTGTGCCTTTTTAGCTTTCATTGATAACTTTCTTAAGGCAGGAATTATTTGTTTTGTAAGTTGACCTAATGATCTTGATAACACATCTGGCCCACTATCTGTTGCAGCAGTATTGTAGTCATAAATTCTTACATCACTATCTCTAAACATCGTCTCATCATTAATGAGCTGCTTAATAATATCACTAATATTTCCCTTTATAGGAAGAGATGTGTATAGTTCAACTCTGTCGCCTGGACAATAAACTAGTTGTGCCTTATAGTCTGTCTTTTTTGCAAAGGTTGTTGAAAAGCCAGAAATACCAAAGCCGCCTGCAATACCTATTCCTCTTGTAAATGGAATTAGAGCCATAGAACCTCGCTGGCTTTCATAGGAAGACCACTTTCTAGAGAAGTTGCTATCAAGAGCAATTTTCTCGGAAAGCTTAATTTGTGGTGCTAAATCTAGAGATGGAAGATAGTCAGTGAATTTTCTTTTATTAGTAGCAAATTGTCTTTTCCAAATTATAGGTGAAATACCTAAAGAAGAAGTAATGTGGTACATCTGTAGTTCAGATGAGGCAAGTGCATCACTAAAGCCCATATTACCGTAAAATAAAGCAGGAGGATTATTACTACTAATTGTTCTTACTGTAGCCCTAAAGTAACTTAATGGATAAGATGGGATTAACCCAGTTAGAGCTTGACGTCTAAATTCACTAGAGGTAAATAAGAAAGCTCCTTCATCTGCTAGGTATACAACCTCTTCTCCAACAGGTTTTCCCTCTTCTGTAAGGTATGTAGTGTGTGTAATTGACACAGTAGGAGATGCTGAATATATATTTGTTCTTATTTCAACATTTGCTTTAAGTTTTAGAGCTGCGTTAGCTACAATACATGCTAATAGGGTTGGCATAATTAAGAACTCATCTTGGTCAGCTGCATAAGGAAGTGGGTGGATAATTACATTTCTGCTATCACAGCTAATAGAAGAAATAACATTGTCTTTTACCGATTGTGGCCATTGAGTAGGAACGCTTATGTGTAAATTATCATTTTCAAACCAAGCTGATACCTTTACTAAGGTATCATTTTGAGTTAGGCAATAATCATTTCTGTATGTTGATTCAACTTTCTTAAGTGATGAAATATCTGTTTCATATTTATCACCCCAAAGTAGAGTTTCATCATCTTCTTTTGCACTATCAAAAAGGGTTGCTTCATTACCTAATTCTTCATACTCAATTGTTGTTTCTCTAGCAGCTAGTGATACAGCTTCATAGTCGGGCCCAAATATAGCAAGTATTGGTTGACCTTTGAAGGCAACTTCACCCTTTGCAAAGATAGGCATAGTTCCAGAAAATAAAGAAAATAAATTCTCACCAAATAAATCGCCTGCACTGATTGTAGTAAATCGCTTATCTAGTGAAGGAAGCTCTATCTTGCTAATTCTAGCTCTATCAACAGAGCTTACAATTAGAGTCCCAAAAAAAATACTAACGATGTTTTGACTGTTCTTAACTCGTTCTGCCATAAGATTAGAATACCACAAAACTTGATTCTTAAAAAGGAAGAGAGTAATTATGCTTTATTGTTGAGCAATTCTTTTTTTTGTAGAATAAAGCCATGGATATTAAAGCAAGAATGCAAGAGCTGACAAATGAGCTATTAAGATATCAAGAAGCTTATTATGTCGAAGGTAAAAGTTTAGTTAGCGATCTTGAATATGATGGTTTATTTGATGAGCTATCAAAGCTTGAAAAAGAGCATCCTGAATATGCCTCTTCTTCAAGCCCAACTCAAAGAGTTGGATCAGATTTAACCTCTGATTTCCCTGAGGTTAAACATACAATCCCGGTCCTTTCTTTAGATAAAGCTTACTCAGTTGAAGAAGTATTATCATTTATGGGTAAGTGTGAAGAAAAGGGTAAGGAAAAGCTATCTTTTGTCGAAGAAGAAAAGATTGATGGTATTTCAATGGTTCTATATTATGAGGATGGTATTTTAGTTAGAGGCGTTACTAGAGGAAATGGTTCTGTAGGCAACGATGTAACTGCAAATATTAAGACAATTAATCAAATACCATTAAGATTAAAAGAAAAAGTTAATTTAGTTGTTCGAGGCGAGGTTTATCTTGCTAAAGCAGATTTTCTAAAGTTTAAGGATCTTGATGGTGCTGCTAATCCAAGAAATTTAGCAGCTGGAAGTGTAAGAAGACAAAAGAGTAGTGAAACAGCGCAAATACCTCTTCAAATATTCATCTATGAAGGCTTTTGGGAGGATGAAAGTAAAACCCCTCAAGATCATATTTCTATTCTAGCTAAGTTAAAGGAATTAGGATTTAGAATTAATCCTCATCTTGCACTTTTTTCTTCATCCAAAGAGAAAAGTGAGAATATGCTTAAGACAGCAGGATTAGAAGGAAAAGCATATTCTTTTGATTCTTTAGGCTCCTATATAAAAGATGTAACACAAAAACGCCAAGACCTTGAATATGAAATCGATGGAATGGTAACAAAAATAAATGAGCTTGATGTTAGAAAGGAATTAGGATACACCCAGCACCATCCAAGGTGGGCAATTGCATATAAATTTGAATCTCCTCAAGCTGAAACAATAATTAATGGTATCACAATGCAAGTAGGTAGAACTGGAAGAATTACACCTGTTGCAGAGCTTAATCCTGTTGCTTTGGGTGGTTCAACTGTAAAAAGAGCTACACTACATAACCAAGAATATATTGATGAATTAGAGATAGCTATAGGTGATAAAGTTTCCGTTGTTAAAAGAGGTGATGTAATTCCAGCCGTTGAAGAAGTACTTGAGAAAAATGAGGAAGGTAACACTACCTTCAAAATTCCTCATATTTGTCCATGCTGTAATACTCCTTTAGAAGAAAAGGGTGCTCATCTATTTTGCCCAAACCCAGAGTGTCCTGACCAGGTTCTAGGTCGAATAGCGTTCTTTGCATCTCGTGAATGTATGGATATGGAATCTTTTGGACCTAAGTCTGTTGAAGTATTAATAAAGCATGGATTTATAAAAGATATCCCTGATTTATATACCTTTAACTATGACAAAATATTAGATGAAAATATTAAAGGTTTAGGAGAAAAGACTGTTAACCAATTTAAGGTTGCTGTAAAAGAAAGTAAAAAGAAACCTTTTAGAGTTGTATTAACTTCTTTAGGGCTCCCTGAGGTTGGTAAGAAGGGTGCTGAAATATTAATTAAAGGTGGTTTTGACTCAATTGATAAGCTAATTCAAGCTAGTTTAAATAAGGATATTGAGGCATTCACTAAAATTCCACAAATTGGAGAACAGACAGCTACATTAATCATTAATGCATTAAATGACAAAGTTTTACTTGAGCGTATTGAAAAATTAAAGTCAGCTGGGCTACAATTCGAGGAAAATCATGAAGAGAATTCACTTGAACAGATTTTTGCTGGTCAAGTTTGGTGTGTAACAGGTTCTTTTGAACACTACAATCCAAGATCTTTAGCGCTTGCTGAGATAGAGAAAAGAGGTGGTAGAACTACTTCTTCTGTAACTAGCAAAACTACTCATCTGCTTCTTGGTAAAGGAGGGGGCAGCAAGAGAGCTACCGCTGAAAGTCTTGGAGTAAAATTAGTGGACGAAGGTGAGTTCTTAAAAATGATTGGCGAAGGCGAGGTGAAAACAGAAAGTGCACCAGAAGATGGTCAACTTTCACTCTTTTAGTAACCGGAGGTGTTTTGATGAACGAATTAGCAAAACAATTAAATGACACATTGTCATCATGCGTAGTTTCAGCATTTTTGTCTGAAAAGGGAAAAAAGCTATATTTCCCAAAGGGAATTGTAGCACAGTCACAGGAAGCTGGTGAAAAAGCAAAGCAATATAATGCGACTGTTGGCCTTGCTAAGAGCAATGGAATTCCAATGCACCTTTCGGATATTCAAAATTTCTTTAAAGAAAATACCTTAAAGCCAGCTGAAATTTTTAGTTATGCACCAGGTGGTGGTAATAAAGAGTTAAGAGCGATTTGGAAACAGGAGATGATTAAAAAGAATCCTTCTCTTACTGGAAAACTTTTCTCAGATCCACTTGTTACTTCAGGATTAACTCATACTATTAGCATGGTTGCTACAATGTTCTTTGATGAAGGTGATGAACTCATCCTTCCAGATCTTTATTGGGATAACTATGAATTAATCTTTAAAGATTGTACTGGCTGTACAATAAAAGAGTTTAAATTCTTCAAAGATGGGGGATTAAACATTGAAGGACTAAAGAGTGCACTCCTTTCTTCAAAGGGGAATTGTGCTCGTGTTTTATTAAACTTCCCAAATAACCCAACAGGATATACACCTTCTGAAAAAGAGATGGAAAGTCTTGCAAATACATTTAAAGAGGTTGCAGAAACAGGAAAAAAGATTCTTGTAATTTCTGATGATGCATATTTTGGACTTTTCTTTGAGCCTGATACAGCTAAGGAATCATTATTTGCTAAATTAGTTGATTTACATGAAAATATTTTTGCAATTAAAGGTGATGCAGCTACTAAAGAAGAAATGGTTTGGGGCTTCAGAGTTGGCTTTATCACATATGGTGGTAAGAGCTTAAAGGCAGAACACTTAGATGCTCTTAGTAAGAAAACTCTTGGTGCAATTAGATCTTCTGTATCAAACTGTGATATGCCAGGACAATCAATGCTCTTAAAAGCAATAAAAGAAGGTGCTAACTACGACTTAGATAAGCAAAAAACCTTTACTGTCATGTCTGAGCGTTATAAAGTTATTAAAGAGGTATTGGAAAACTATAAGTCTTCAACATTACTGAGACCATATCCTTTTAACTCTGGATATTTTATGGCTTTCGATACCCTCGGTCATAGTGCAGAAGCACTTAGGGTGTACTTATTAGATAAATATCAAGTAGGTACAATTAATATTCAGGATAGGACATTAAGACTTGCATATTGTTCAGTTGAAAAGGAACAACTTGCTGACTTAGTATCCATCGTCTATAAGGCAGCAGAGGAGATATGGAACTAAAAACAAAAATCTATTTACTAAATGATGATGGTGATAAGTTCATGGGAATTGGAGTTCTATGGCTTTTAAATGAAGTTATGAAAACACAGTCCCTTCATAAAGCGGCAAAGAACTTAGATATCTCTTATACAAAGGCTTTTAATATGGTAAAGCACCTAGAAAGTGCCCTTGGTAAGGAAGTCCTTTCAAGAAAGAAAGGTGGTGCTAACCGTGAAGGAGCTACTATCACAGAATTTGGTAAAGAGTTTTTAAGCCTCTATGACGAGTTTCAAAAACAAGCAAAAGAGTGCATAAATGGTCCATATCAAAACTTTAAAGAAAAATTAAGTCTTTTAATGGAGGAAAATTAACCATGGGAAACAGGATGTTTGACTTCGACATCGAGACATTGGGAGCAGCAAAAATTAGTTCTCCTATTAGAATGAGTAGAAACAATGGTGATGGCATGGCTGATTACGTATCAGATGCTGATAGAGTTCTATACAGTGTTCAAACTCAGGAAATTGATGGCAAAAGACAGCCACTTCTAGAAGATACTATGGAAGAAGCTGGTCCAAGAGAGAAGATTTACTTTAATCCTTCTCATGTACATGCTGCAATTTGTACCTGTGGTGGTATTTGTCCTGGACTTAATAACGTAATTAGAGCTGTTGTTAGATGCTTTTGGTATCGCTATGGTGTTAGACGTATTTCTGGTATCCAATATGGTTATCTTGGATTATTAGAAAACTCTCCATGGCCATTAATTCCACTTGATCCAGATGTAGTTGATGACATCCAAGAAAAGGGTGGTACAATTCTTGGTTCTGCTCGTGGTGGTGGTAAACAGGTCGAAGAAATTGTTGATTCACTTGAAAGATTAAACATCAATATTCTTATTACTATCGGTGGTGATGGTACATTACGTGGTGCATATGATATTGGTGAAGAAATTAAGAGAAGAGGACTTAAGATTGCTGTAGTTGGTGTTCCTAAAACTATTGATAACGACTTAAGCTTTATCGACTCTTCTTTCGGTTTTGATACCGCTGTTGCATCTGCAGTTCCATCTGTAAGAGGTGCACACGTAGAAGCAAGGAACTCAATTAATGGTATTGGTCTTGTTAAAGTAATGGGAAGAGAATCTGGATACATCGCAGCACATACATCTCTTGCTCAGAGTGATGTTAATTTCTGCTTAATTCCGGAATCCCCATTTGACCTTGATGGTCCTAATGGTTTACTTGAGCATGTAAAGAGAAGAATCTTAGAGCGTGGACATGCAGTAATTCTTGTCGCAGAAGGTGCTGGACAAGAGTTTGCTCCACCAACAGGTGAAACTGATGCATCAGGAAATATTAAGTACCACGATATCGGTATTTTCCTTAAAGAAAAACTCAAAGAGTACTTTAAAGAAGAAGGTATTCCTACTTCTATTAAGTATATTGATCCTTCTTATATTATTCGTTCAGCTCCTGCAAATAGCTATGATTCAATTTACTGTGCACGTCTTGGTGCTCATGCTGTTCATGCTGCAATGGCAGGAAAAACACAGTGTTTAGTAAGTCGTGTAAACAATAAATTCGTTTACCTTCCAATTAAGCAAGCTGTTTCAAAGAGAAGTCATGTCGATATCGAAGGAACTCTTTGGAGAGACGTACTTGAAAATACACGTCAGCCTTTCTCAATGAAGAACTAAAATAAAATTGCTTAAAAAGTAGACCTTCTAATTATTGCTAGTTAGAAGGTCTTTTTAAAACAAAGAGTTTAATGCTAGTTTTTCCTTTGAAATAGGTATTTTATAAATATTAAAAGTACAATAATATTTGAACTGGGTAAATTAAATATTCTAATTTTAAGCTTTGGGATTTGTATGTCTAAAAATAGAGTTAGATATTATTCAGATGAAAAAAATGATGATTTTGCTCGATTAAATATTAAAACTAAGCCTCTTGGTGATAATTATAAATATGAGCATGATAATATCGTTTGGAACACATGTTCATGTGTGACCTATCGTTTTATCGCTCAGCCATTAATATTTGTTTTTATTAAAATAATTCATAAACAGAAGTTTAAAAATAGGAAAGTAATAAGAAAAGTTAAACATTCTGGAGCTTTTATTTATGCAAATCATACTAATTCTATTTTAGATGCAGCTGTACCTAATTTAGTTAAACCATCAAAACGAAATTATATTATTGTTAATCCTAATGCAACGAGTATTCCTGGAATTAAAAATCTAGTTGAAATGCTAGGGGCAATTCCTATTGGTGAAACTCTATCTGAAAACAAAAAAATGGTTAAATGTATTAATCATCATATTAATGATGGTAAATTCGTTACTATTTATCCTGAAGCTCATATATGGCCTTACTACACTGGTATTCGTGACTACGAAGCTGTTTCTTTTGGCTACCCTTGTTATACAAATACACCTAGTTTTACGATCACAAATTGTTACCAAAAGAAATTAGTTGGAAAACGACCTAAGGTCGTTAGCTATGTTGATGGACCTTTTTACCCTGATACATCTCTTCCTTTACATGAAAGAAAAGAAAAACTGAGAAATGAATGTCATTTAGCTATGGAAAGAAGAGCCAAGGAGTGTTCAACATATTCCTATATTAAATATGAGAAAATAGAGAAAACCGACTGTCTTAATTGAAATTACTTCTTCATATGCTAAAATTATAGGAAAAGGAGGAGTAATGTTTACTTCAATTTCAAAGAAGGCCTCGGAAGTTCTATCTCCGATGCCAAATAAAATAATAGATAAGAAAGGTGAATTTACCTTCTCTCAAGATACAATTGTTTTTGTTGAACCTCAATTTTCTAGCGAGGCAGAGACCTTTATCGATCTGCTTTTAGAAGACTTACCATATGAAGGTAAGGGTAGTGGAGAAAATGAGCTTTATATTAAGAAATCAAAAATAAAAGATAAGTTTAATTTGGAAGTATTACCAAATAAAATCACTGTAAGTGCAAATAATAATGAATTAATTTTCTCAGCTCTGGAGACCCTTCGTTCTTTATTTTTAACATATGGACATACTATTCCATGTTGTAAAATTACAGACTGGCCTAAGACAGGATATAGAGGTTTTATGCTTGATTGCGCAAGACACTTTGTTAGTGCAAGAGAGATAAAAAAGCTTTTGAAGGCAGCTTCCTCAATACATTTAAATTATTTTCATTGGCACCTTACAGATGATCAAGGATGGCGCTTCCCTCTTTCTTTTGATGAAAAGGTTAATAAAGAGTCATCTGTTAGAAAAGC
>JAQYFM010000281.1 GCA_028723145.1 Spirochaetales bacterium
CTCAGCATTAATAGTAGGATATAAAGATTCACCACTAAAGAGTGCTCCAATTTTTATCTCAGATAAAATTCCATCACCTTTACTTTCTACTGTTACTTTAATATGTATCTTTGCATTTACTTATCATTATGTTAAAAAATGGGAATTAAAGTTTATAGAGGAGAACTAGATGTCAGCAAAGAAAAAATCTAACGCAAAGAAACATAGGCTAATTAAGATTGCAGTATTACTTGTGATTCTTGTTATCCTATTTTTAGTACTTTGTTATTTAACACCTTCTGCATCAGATAGCTTAAGTGCTAGTGGTGTTTATGAGCAACTTGAGTTACCAAGAGCTGTTGAAGGCGAACAGATAATTGAGCATACAGGATATATCCTAAGCTACAATGAAGAGGCAGAACAGCCATCTTATGTTGCTTACGAACTTACAAGAGAAGAGGTTTATGGCGCTCTTGATCGTGCTGATGACTTTAGAGAAGATAAAAGTGTAAGAACAGGATCAGCAACACTAAGTGACTACAAAGGTTCTGGATACGATAGAGGTCATATGGCACCAGCTGCCGACTTTAAATGGTCAGCAGAGGCAATGAGTGATACATTCTATTTATCAAATATGTCACCTCAAGTTCCTGCATTTAATAGAGGTATTTGGGGGGATTTAGAAGCTATTGTTAGACAATTTGCTGTTGATAATGAAAAAATATATGTAGTAACTGGACCTGTATTAACAGATGGTCCTTATAAGACCATTGGTAAAAATAAAGTTGCCGTACCAAATCAATATTATAAAGTTATTCTTGATTACCAAGATCCAGATATCAAGGCAATTGGTTTTGTTCTTCCGAACTCTGATAAATACGATAAAATCGAGAGCTACGTCATGAGTGTTGATGATGTTGAGGCAATTACTGGTTTAGATTTCTTCTACCAGCTTCCGGATGACGAGGAAGAATTAATTGAATCAAGTGTTGATATTTCAAAGTGGAATTTAAAACCATATACAGGCACTAAGGCTGAGAATAAAACCCTTATAGAAAGTACTAATAAAAGTACATCTTCTAGCCAAAATACAGTATTAGACTTATTCTTTAGTGTTTTTACAGAGCTTAAAAAAGAAGTTTTTAAAGCTCTTGGAATAACTAAATTAGCAAGAGAACTTGGATTATTATAGGAGAGAAAAATTATGAAAGCGCTTGTCGTTATTGATATGCAAAATGATTTTATTGATGGAGCTCTTGGATCAAATGATGCAATTAAAACAGTTAGTGTAATTAAAGAAAAGATTGAAAAAGCTAACAGGGAAAATAGTATTGTAATTGCAACTCGTGATATCCACCCAGAAAACTATTTAAGTGATATAGAGGGGAAGTGTGTTCCAAGACACTGTATCAGAGGAGAAAAAGGTAGTGAAATTACTTCGGCTTTTTCAAATCTTAAATTTGATTTAATCATAGATAAAAATAATTTCATGGCAGATCCTACCGAACAGCTAGAAATAAAGAAGGCTTTGCAAGGTGTTAATGAAATTGAAATCTGTGGCCTTTGTGCTGATATTTGCGTTGTATCAAACGCATTGATGCTCAGAATGCTTTGCCCTGATGCAAAAATAATGCTTGATAGCACTGCAACTGCTGGAACTAGTGAATATAATAAAAAAGCAGCACTTGCTGTTATGCAAAGCTGCCTTGTAGAGGTATATTGATGGAGCAAATGCTCCATCTTTTTTTTAAATGATAGTAATTATTAATTTAACTATAAAAGCAACTATCCAAGCAATTAAACATTGAAGTACAACAACACCAACTGCTTTTAAGCCACCCAATTCTCTCTTTACAGCACTAATTGCAGCAACACATGGTGTGTATAGTAGAGAAAAAACTAAGAATACAAAGGCTGAGGTAGTAGTAAATAATGTTGTTATATCACCATTTTGTAGTAACACATTTAGGGTACTTACCACACTTTCCTTTGCTGTAAAACCTGTAATTAATGCAGTTGATATCCTCCAATCAGCAAAGCCTAATGGTTTAAATATTGGAGAAATAAGGCCTCCAAGTAGGGCAAGTAGACTATTCTCACTATTATCTACAACATTTAATCTAAGATCGAATGTTTGAAGTGCCCAAATGATAATTGTTGCAACAAAGATAATTGTAAAGGCCTTAGTTAAAAAGTCCTTTGCCTTATCCCACATCAATCTACCAACACTTTTTAAACTTGGAAGACGATAGTTAGGAAGCTCCATTACAAATGGAACAGGATCACCTTTAAATACAAATTTATTTGAAATAATAGCTACTAATATTCCAACAATAATTCCAATAAAGTATAAGCCAACCATTACTAGTGCCGCATACTTAGGGAAGAAAGCTGCAGAGAAGAATGCATAAATAGGAAGTTTTGCACTGCAACTCATGAATGGCACAAGCAGTATAGTCATCTTTCTATCTCTATCACTAGGTAGTGTTCTAGATGCCATTATTGCTGGAACAGAGCATCCAAACCCGATAAGCATTGGTACAAAACTTCTTCCTGAAAGTCCTAGCTTTCTAAGCAATTTGTCCATAACAAATGCTATTCTTGCCATATAGCCTGAGTCTTCCAAAATTGATAAGAAGAAGAATAGAACAACAATGTATGGCATAAAGCTTAATACAGAGCCAACACCTGTAAATATTCCATCTATTACGAGAGAATGTACTACTGGGTTTATTTGGAAAGCTGTTAATGCGCTATCAACCACTGCTGTAATATTCGCAATTAAAACCTCAAGTAAGTAGCTTAGCGCATTTCCTATAGGACCAAAGGTTAAATAAAATGAGAGTCCCATAATGAGGATAAAACATGGAATAGCAGTATATTTTCCTGTTAATATTTTGTCCGCATTTTGACTTCTTAAATGCTCTTTACTCTCATGAGGCTTAACAACTGTTTGAGATGTTAAAGTTTCAATAAAGCTAAAACGCATATCAGCAATTGCGGCCATTCTATCACTTTTACTCTCATCTTCCATTTGCTTGATGATATGTTCAATCATCTCACGTTCATTTTGATCAAGATTAAGAATATCCTCAACCTTCTTATCATCTTGGCAAATAGCAGTAGAAGCAAATCTAATTGGATAATTTGCCTCCTTAGCATGGTCCTCAATTAAGTGAGAAATTGCATGTATTGCCCTGTGGACAGCTCCTCCATCGTTTCCACCAGGTAAGCAAAAATCTGTTCTAAGAGGTTTAATTTCTCCAGCAGCAACTGCTAAAGCATGGTCTATCAACTCATCAATACCCTCATCCTTTGCAGCACTAATTGGAACAACTGGAACACCTAATGCTTCTTCTAAAGCATTAATTGCAATAGTTCCTCCATTCTCCCTTACTTCATCCATCATATTGAGAGCAATAACCATTGGAATACCTAATTCCATTAATTCTGTAGTTAAATATAAATTTCTCTCAATATTTGTTGCATCGATGATATTAATAATTCCATTTGGACGGTTTTTAATTAAAAAGTCACGAGTAACAATTTCTTCTTGTGTATAAGGAGAAAGAGAGTAAATACCAGGAAGGTCTGTAACAGACATATTATCGTGAAATCGAACAATACCATCCTTTCTATCAACTGTAACACCAGGGAAATTACCAACATGTTGGTTTGAACCAGTTAACTGGTTGAATAAAGTAGTTTTTCCACAGTTTTGGTTTCCAACAAGGGCAAAGCTAAGAGGCTTATTGCTTGCTCTAACCTTTTTTAAAATACCACTTATTTCGCCAACACCTGGATGCTTAACTGCTTTTATTCTCTCTTTATATACATCATCTGCAATTGAGTGCATATCATGTACATTTGTCAGATTGATATACTTAGCATCGTCTTTTCTAATAGTTAGTTCATATCCTCTAACTCTTATTTCCATAGGGTCACCCATAGGTGCAACCTTAATCATTGTCACTTCAACACCAGGAGTGAGACCCATATCCAAAATATGTTTCCTTAAGGAAACTTCGGGAGTTTCAACACTCTCAATATAGGCATCTTTACCTATTTTAAGTTGATCTAATGTCATGGCATGAATAATAGCAAAGTTAGAAATGCCTAACAAGTACTTTAGATAATAGATTTACCTTTATCTGCTTTAATATAAAAGAGAACACTAAAAGCCATTCCAATTACCCAACCAATAGGCCAGCTGTACCATATTCCTATATACCCAAAACTTATAGAAAGAATAAAAGATAATACAACTCTTATTATTAAATCAGCAAAGGTTGAAGTCATGAATGCACCCATTCTGCCCATTCCTCTAAGGCATCCATCGGTAATTATCTTTATAGCTACTACAGGATAAAACCATGAAACAATTACCAGGAATGATCTACCTGCTTCAATAATATTGATATCTTTTGCAGCAATAAACATCAGCAATAGATATTTTCCAAAGATTAAGAATATTAATGCTATTGGAAGGATAAAAGTAAAGGCAATAAGAAGACCTTCTCTATATCCTTTTTTAACACGCTCACTTAAAAGTGCGCCAATATTTTGAGCAGTGAATGATGAAACACCATTTCCCAAAGTCATCAAAGCTGTAATAACCATGTTATTTAGTTTAATTGCAGCAGCATAAGCTGCCATAACAACAGCACCAAAGCTGTTAATGACTGTTTGAATTAATATATTTCCAACTGATACAAATAGTTGTTGACAAGTTGAAGGAATAGCTAT
>JAQYFM010000282.1 GCA_028723145.1 Spirochaetales bacterium
AGCTGTAATAACCATGTTATTTAGTTTAATTGCAGCAGCATAAGCTGCCATAACAACAGCACCAAAGCTGTTAATGACTGTTTGAATTAATATATTTCCAACTGATACAAATAGTTGTTGACAAGTTGAAGGAATAGCTATGATTAAGATTTTCTTTAGAATTGGAAGTGAGAATAACTTAAACTCAGATGTATCTATATTTTTAAGTCTCTTTATTACTACTACTAATGAAACAATAGAACTTAGCCCTTGGCAAAGGAATGTTGCAAGTGCAACACCCCTAATTCCCATATCAAAGTAAGCAACAAAAACAATATCAACAATAATATTTAAGATTGAAGAAATAGCTAAGAAAACAAAAGGTGTTTTACTATCTCCTAATGCAGAAAAAATACCAGTTGAGGTATTATATAAAAAGAGAAAAGGCACACCAAGTATATAAATTTCAAGGTATTGTAAACTTGGATTTACTAAATCTTCAGGTGTTTTAATTACTTTTAATAGAGGCTCTGCAAAGATTAGTCCTAGAACTAAAAGTGTAATACTCACAACTAACGTTAAAATAAATGTAGTAGATACAGCGCATTTTACATCACTTTTTCTACCAGCACCAAAAAGCTGAGATACAACTACAGAACATCCCATACTAATGCCTGTAGCAAATGAAATAAAAATAAGTGTTATTTCATAGGAGTTTCCAACAGCTGCAAGGGCAGAACTAGAAATAAGCTTACCTGCAACTAAACTATCTGTGATGTTATACAGCTGTTGAAACAGCATAGAACCTAAAAGAGGAATAATAAAACTAAGTAATACAGTTCTAACATTTCCTTTAGTTAAATCTTTGTTCATAAGGTGAAAATACACCTTATTTTATTTTTTATTCAATCAGCTTTTTTTCTTTTTTTTCGTCGATTCTCTCTCAATTAGCTTATATGGAACTGATATTTTTATGTTAATATCACGAGGATTTTTCAGTCTTTCAAGCGCACAAACAACAGCTAAATTACCAAGCTCTTTTTTAGGAACATCAAATGTAGTTAAAGTAGGAGATGAGAAGTTTGAAATCTCTTCATTATTAAAACCAGT
The DNA here is from genome assembly GCA_028723145.1 of Spirochaetales bacterium. Taxonomy (GTDB): domain Bacteria; phylum Spirochaetota; class Spirochaetia; order Sphaerochaetales; family Sphaerochaetaceae; genus Bullifex. The sequence continues at coordinate 1,090 of JAQYFM010000282.1, forward strand.
TACTGCGATATCAAGCTTATTTTCATTAATATACTTAATCGCACCAAAAGCTACAGTATCATTTGCACAAACTAATGCATCAACATCAGACCTAGAGCAAATGCTTTTAGTTGCATTAAATCCACTATTTGCATCTAAGGTTGAATCATTTACTAAATCAGAATCAAAACTAAAACCAACTTCATTAAGACCATTAAGATATCCAATATAGCGATGTTCGTTTTGAATTCCTTCATCCTTAACTGGACCCACATACCCTATTCTTGTATAACCGAGCGATGCTAAGTATCTAACAGCTTCTCTCATACCATCTTTTGCTTCACAAAGAACTTCATCTACTACCTTAATACTATTTACACCTGCATGAACAAGATTAGGTACATGTTCAGAGACAAAGGAAAGAACACTCTTTTTCACTCTACCTAGCAAAATAGCTATATCTGGCTTAAATTTTATCAACTCAGATTCAAAATCTGCATCATATAGACTCAGTACTCTATAATTGATTTTATGGTATTCACTTAAAAGATTAATTTGTTCCTTGATTCCTACGAATATTTCAGAAAAGAATGGATTTAATACATTATCATGGTCGGCGAGGAATATACTTACAATTTTAATTTCTTTTTCATTGCATTGAATCTTTTGTTTTTTCTCTGCAAAATATCCCATCTCTTGAGCTGTTTGGATAACTAATTTTTCAGTTGACTCTTTAATTTTTCTAGTTCGATCACCAGAGAGAACTCTAGAAACAGTAGAAATACCGACACCACATTCTTTTGAAATATCCTTTAATTTTACCATGATTAATTATGGAATAATCCAATCTCCCTTTTTTTTTATAAATTCTATCATGGATTGAAGTTAAATCAAGGAAAAAGGGAGAATATTTGGATTAGAGCAATTGACGATAAGAGGAAATAAAGATATCACACTCATTTTTTACATCATCAACTCTGTTTTCAGCAAATTCATCTGCGACAGCAACACTCTTCATATTTAAAATTGATGCAGTGTGAATTGCATAATAGGAGTCTTCAAACAAAACAATATCCTCTATATTTTTGCCAAATGAACGAGCAATAAGCTCAAAACCTTCTCTTTCATCCTTCTTAAAACCTATCTCTGCTGTTGTATACATTAGGTTAAAGTAATTACTAAGATTTAAGTTATTATCAATTATATTAATGTACTCTCTTTCATTTGCTGTATATAAAACACAAGGGACATTGTTTTTCTTTAAATAAGATAAGAATAAATCAGCATCTGCTTTGTACGAAGAAACACTATTATACCCTCTTTTTACTTCTTCCTCTAAAAGAGACCATAAATCAGGTATTGAGATATCGAGGCTATATTCATTAACCATCTTTGAAACAGAATCTCTTAATACATTGTATTTAAAATATTCTCTATCTCCAGCTTTAATAGTTTTTCCAAGTTTTGTTAAGTATCTCTCTGGACATCTTCTCCAAAACCCAACAGTATCAACAATTGTTCCATCCATATCAAAAACACAGATTTTAGATTCAAAGTTCATTAAATGCTCCTAAGCTCGAGTTTAGAATTTATTTTTATAAGCAATCAAGAGTGAATTACTCGGCAATTGAATAGCCAGAGCATCGTGGAGTTTAGCCACGGGTGCATCCATGACACCGCTACTGCTTTTTATACAGCTACTTTTAATACATATGGAGTCTTAATCATCTTCATATGTATTTCTTTTTTAC
>JAQYFM010000283.1 GCA_028723145.1 Spirochaetales bacterium
TCAATTGCCTTTAAATATTTCTCTTTACCAGTTATATGATAAAGATCAAATAAAATTCTACTTTCACAAACATCATCTGTTGAGTATTTAGTTGGCTCATAACCTAAAATAGAACCATCCTCATGAACATAGTAACTTACAAAGGAGATAACGAAATCAAGATATTTTTTTTCTCCAGTTGTCTTATACATCTCTAAAAGAGAAGTAGTCATACATCCATCAATATAGTTCCAAGCTGGTTTTTTACCTTGCTTTATTGATTCAATATTCCAAAGTGGCATGTCAGGAGCACTTGTCATCAGTTTATCGATATATTTCTCAATATTTTCGTACATCTTCATCCCCATAAATTATTATATTTTAAGGATACACTCTGTTTATTATAAACACAAAGACTTAGTTTTGAATCATTCCGATAATTACATATATAAAATATAATTTTTAAATGCATTTAACACATCAAACCTAATCTTATATACCAATTGCTCTAAAAATTAATAAATGTCATATTACTTAAAAGGAGTAAGTATGAAAACTTTTGCAATTGTTGGTTGTGGACATCTTGGAAATATTGTAGCCGAAGCATATAAAAATGGCTTATTAAATGGATATAAATTAATTGGAGCATTCTCAAGAAATATTGATGATGCAACAGCTTTGTTAAGTGGTGTTGATGCAGCAGTATGTGGAGATATTTTATCACTAATTGCTTTAAAGCCTGATTTTATAGTTGAAACAGCTTCAATTAAGCTGTTAAAAGAATTTACCCCTAATGCACTACTAAATGGAATTAGTGTTATTCCACTTTCAATTGGTGCATTTGCAGATCAAGAGTTTAAAGAAACTTGTACTAAAGCAGCAGAAAAAGGAAAAGCTAAAATCTACATCCCAAGTGGTGCTGTGGGTGGTTTTGACGTGCTTTCAACTATCTCATTGATGGCAGAAGTAAATAATAAAGAAATACAGGCAGGAATTCACACACATAAGGGACCAAACTCCCTTAAGAATACACCATTATATAAAGATGAATTAGCATGTAAAGAAGAAACTGTATTTACAGGTACTACAAAGGAAGCAATATCTCTATTACCTACAAAGGTTAATGTTGCAATTGCTACTGCACTTTCAACAGTTGGACCAGAGAAAGCAACTGCCATGATTACTAGTGTCCCTGCTTTCCCGGGCGATGATCATAAGCTGACAGTTGAAACTGAAGGACTTAAAGCAGTAGTTGATATTTGGTCAGAAAAAAGTGATATCGCTGCTTGGTCTGTAGTTGCACTCCTAAGAAATCTTAATTCAGTAATCACATTCTTCTAAAAGATCTGCTTTTACTAAAGCTGGACCTTCATGTGACACTACTTTAGCTGCTAGATAATTTGCTCTTTGTAGTGCATCAGCTTTAGTAAAGCCCTTTTTGATAAATGAAATATATGAACCTATGTGGCAGTCGCCTGCTCCGGTTGTATCCACTACATTAGAAATAAAAGCATCCTTATATATTTTCTCATTTCCTGTATATACAACTGCCCCCTTACTTCCTAAGGTAATAATGATATCATTTTGTGTTCTTTCATAAAGGCGCTTTAAAGCTAAATCAAAATTATCAAGCTTTGTAATTTCAAATAGCTCACTTTGACTTAGGTGTATAACAGGATTAAGAGCGAAAATACTATCAAGCTTTTTACTATCAATAAATCTTAATCTTGGTCCTGGAGAAAAATAAAGCTTTAAGCTTCTATTTTCTTCTAAGAAAGAAATGATTTGGTCTCCACCTTCCTCCTCTATTTCAATTCCGCAAACATAAACACTATCAAAATCAGATAAACAAATACCATCTAAATATGATTTATCAAAGGAGTATTCTATTCCATGGTATGCGATAAACGTTCTTTCACCATTATTCTCTACAAGGCATATACATGCACCATGAGGTTTATCTGCTAAACGGAATGGTTTAATACCTTGTTTCTCCAACTCCTTTAAAGCAAACTCACCATAAATACCACTTCCAATAGTAGTGCAATGTAAATGTGGAACATCTAATAGGTTTAATACCCTAGCAACGTTATAAGCACATCCACCAAGATTAAAAACGTGAGGATTAGAATTTACTGAGCCCGCAGAACTGGGAAGAGAAGGAATTGAAACTGTTATATCGACTGTACAAGAACCAATGATAAGTGTTTTTTTCATAAAATGAATAATACAATCACTCATTGGTGCAAACAATAGTTTTGATATGGTATTATCAAAAACATGAGTTTAATTACAGGAATAGTTGCCCATGTAGACGCTGGTAAAACTACTCTTTCAGAAGCAATACTTTTCAAAAGTGGTGCAATTAGAAAATATGGAAGAGTTGATAGCAGAAATACATTTCTTGACACTGACATAATTGAAAGAAAACGTGGAATTACCATCTTTTCTAAGGATGCAATTGTAAATGACAAGATTACTCTTCTTGATACTCCAGGACATGTTGATTTTGTTTCTGAGATGGAAAGGACTCTAAACGTTTTAGATGCAGCTATATTGCTTCTTAGTGCTCCTGATGGAATTCAAGCTCATACTAGAACCCTTTGGGCAATGCTTGAAAAAGCAAATATTCCAACTCTAATATTTGTTAATAAACTCGATGTTTTTAAAGGAAATATAGATTATCTATTAGATAAATTATATAAAGGTCTTTCACCACATTTAATTGATTTTTCAAATCAAGAATCTGAAGAATTT
>JAQYFM010000284.1 GCA_028723145.1 Spirochaetales bacterium
CACCATTTTCAATTGCTTCAATTGCCGTTTCATATTCTGCAGCACTATGACCAATTGAAACCTTACATCTATCTTCACTCTTTATGTGCTTGATAAGATCTAAAGCACACTTTCCTTCTGGAGCAATAGTAATATAAAGAATGTTGTTACCTGAAATTTCTTGATAGTAATCGAATAGCTTTGGGTCTCCATCCAATATTAATTCAGGAGCCATAGCACCTTTATATTCCAAAGATAAGAAAGGTCCTTCAAGATGAATTCCTTCAAGCCTTGATCCATCAAGTCCTCTATCTATTGCTTCTTTTAAAATTTTTAATATTCTCTCAGTTGTTTCCTTTGTATCTGTCATAACAGATGCTAAGAAGGAAGTAACACCTTTAGAAGCAAAGAACTTTGAGAGCTTATTAACATCCTCATAGCTTTCAATATGATTTACATCAATCATATCACCACCATGAGTATGGATATCAAAAAAGCCTGGAATTATTATTCTATCATCGATTTCATTAGTTTCATTAATAGAGCTGATTTTTCCATCCTCTATCTCGATAGCCCTAGAGACTAATGAAGAACCAATTAGAACCTTTGATGCAGAAATAGTCATTAGAAAGCCTCCTTTGAAGCCTCACTATTTGCAAGAATTAAAGCATCCTTATGGTTCTGAATTAATGTTACAGGGAAATGTCCAGAAGGTTCTTGGAATAAAGCTTGTCTTAATACAGCTCTATGCCAACTTCTAAATACACCAAGTCTAATCTTATTAGCCATTAAGATTTCTTTCATACCAATAGTGACAGCATAAACTGGCATTGCATCAATAGCACCATTAAGATCCCCAATTGCATTAGCAACTCTAGTTTCTCTACTGATTGCAAGAACTCTAGTAGTTCTAGTTGCAAATTCCTCTGCACTTACTTCTTCAGCTTCATTGAATGCTAAATGTCCATTGATACCAATTCCACCAAAAGCGATATCAACCTTACCAAGCTTTTCAATAACTCTTAAAATCTTTCCTGGATCTTCTGGATCTGGGAAGAAGCGATTTTCAACAGGTACATTTAGTTCCTCTGGGATTTGGTTATAAACAGCTCGATCCATAAAGCCTCTAAATGAAAGAGGACTATCCTTTGAGATATATTTTTTATCATCATCAAGGTATTCATCCATATTGATGAAATAACAATTCTTAAGACTTAGTTTTCTTTCATTAACAAGTCTGACAAAGATAGGATATTGTCCAACAGGACCAACAGGACAGATGAATACAGTTTTTTCTCCTTTTTTATTGTTTTCATCTATCTGATTAACCATCTCTAGAGCTAATTCATAGAATACTTCACCGCTATCACCAAGGCATTTTACAGGTATCTTTCCTTCTGCTATTAATCTCTCTTTAGAGTATGAGAAAACCTTCTTATCCATATCACTCCTCCTTATACGAATGAACAAAAATCATCACCTATTGAACCAATAAGAGGCTTTGCGTACTCAATAAATGATTCATTAATAAACATATTTTCTTTATCAATATATTTTTCATCTAAGGTCCTTGCCTCTAGAATACTATCGAGGATAGGACTTTCTACAGCTTCAAATGTATAAGGTGAAGATGAAGTTCTCTTAATTACGCTCATGTAACCATTTTTACCTTCAAGTGCACACTTTACAGAAACTCTTCCACAAGCTATTGCTTCAGCCCTATCGACATCACTTTGCCATGAAATAGAAGCTCTACCTAAAATTCCAGGTTTTTCTGAGCGTGATTTAATACCAAGCTCCTTAATAATTAAATTTGAAAGGTGTGAAGAAACATCACCAAAATAAACACTCCTTCCAACTTGAAAAACAGGTTCCACAATTGGTTTTCCATCGCTATAGCGCATACCTTCGCTAGCTACGATTACAACACCACCCTTCTCTTTATGAATCTTTTCAACTTTTGTTAAAAACTTATCCTTATCAAAAGCAACTTCAGGGACCAAAATAATATCAGCGCCAGGAGCCTTTCCACTTTTAGCCATGATAGCAGATGCAGTAACCCATCCTGCATCACGTCCAAGAGCCTCAATAACACAAGCGTGGATAGGAAGTCCAAGTACGTCTTCTGATGCTTCTCTAACACATGCAGCAATATATCTTGCAGCAGAACCAAAGCCAGGACTGTTATCTGTTACGGATAAATCATTATCCATCGTTTTTGGAGTACCTGTAACAACTATATTATGCTTTTTTGCAGCGTAAGATAGCTTTCTGCAAGTATCCATCGTTCCATTTCCACCAGTCATAACTACATAACCGATATTATTTTCTTTTAATATTGATGCAAGCTTATCATAGTCATCACCTTCTAAGTGGTCACGACCTGTTCCAATTGCAGAACCAGGGGTCCTTTCTAACTTAATTAAATCTTCATTGCTAAGAGCAGGAAACTTATTTATTTTATTTTTTAATAATCCTCCTGTTCCAAAAGGAGCATAAAGAATGTCACCATCAAAGGACCTGTCATAAAGCTCTCTAATTGAACCTGAAAGAGAGGCATTAATAACAGCAGTTGGACCACCCCCATGCATGAATAAGATATTCTTCATCAACAACCCTCCTTATCCAATGTTGATTCTCTTTCTATCAACTTATATGGAATATTGATTAAAATATTTTCTTTTCTAGGATTTAAACATCTATCAATTACTATCTTGGCAGCAAAACGTCCAATATCAGACTTAGGCACATCAAATGTAGTTAGAGCAGGACGTAAGAATGCTGATGCTTCAATATTATCAAATCCGGTTACAGCAATTTCTTCAGGAATTTTTATTCCCTTCTCATTTAAGCATCTAATGATACCTAAAGCAGCATTATCGTTAGCTGCAACTATTGCATCAGGAAAAGCTCTATTTAATAGCCTTTTTGCTCCATCATAACCCTCTTGTGGTGATAAAAAGATATCTTCAACAAGAATGTCTTCATAATCTAGCGTTGATTTCTTTAAGCCTTCTTTATAGCCAGTAAAACGATGTTCATTAGCAATGTTTTGTTTATCAGTTGGACCAATATAGGCTATTTTCTTACGTCCTAAATTTGCTAAATAGCAAACAGCATCTTCAATGCCTTTTCCAGCATCACAAAGTACTTCATCCATTCCGCCTATTGAATTAAGACCTGCATAAGCAATAACAGGTATACAGGATTTAATGTGTTCAATTACATCAAGACTTGCACGACCTAAAATAATAGCAGCATCAATTTTATTATCTTGAATACTTGATGAAAAAGCTTCATCTGTAACTGTTAATATTGAATGTTCTATATTTAAATCTAAATCCTTTTTATGAATCTCCTGGTCAATTCCCTCTAAAATCTTTGTAAAAAACGGAGAGAGAAAACTTTCATTATCAGAGATAAATACAGTTGCTAAACGTATTTCATCAAAGGAAGCTTTAATACGGTTTGTTCTACTTTTTGCAAATCCTAGCTCAGAAGCTATCTTTAAAATCTTTTCCTGAGTTTGCTTTCCAATTCTATTTGAATTACCTGAGAGTGTTCTTGATACAGTAGACACAGAAACCCCGGCTTTATCAGCTATATCCTTTAATCTAACATCTCTCATTTACTTCCTCTTATTTAGAGTTTACCACCATTTACATTATTTGCAAGCAAATTTTGAACAAATATTTGCGCAAATATTGCGCAAATAAGTTAAAACTATTTGCAATAAAACAAACTAAAAGCATATTACATTAATGTTTCTTGTTTTAATTTACTATTTTATTTTTGACAAAAATGCCTTAGAAACCTTTCTCTTTATTGTCGTATTACTATTTCCTATCTATAATTTGTTTCTAATTTCTTTATTAATTACATTGCTATTATTATCAATAACACCCCAAATGTTATGGTTAAATTAGGAGGGAAAAAGTGAAGAAAATATTATTTATAGTTGGTTCAAAAAGAAAAGAATCATTTAATAGACAATTAGCTAAACTTACTGAAAGTTTAATAGCAAATCGTGCTGATGTTTCCTACCTTGATTTCTCAAATATTCCTCTAATGGATCAAGATATTGAATACCCTGCACCAGAAGAAATTGAAAGAGTTAGAAAGCAGTGCTTATCTTCCGATGCTCTTTGGTTCTTCACACCAGAATACAACCATAGTTACCCTGGATATCTTAAAAATCTACTTGATTGGCTATCTCGTCCACTATATAAAAATGCAGCTAGAAATGAGAATGTACTAAATGGTAAGCTATTTACAATCTCTACAGCAGCTGGAGCTTCTGGTGGTAGCTTTGTAAGGGAAAAACTTATAGAGCTTCTTACCTTTGTAAATGCAAAGGAAGCAACTACTACATATACAGGTATTACTCTAGATAGAGAAGCCTTTACCACAGGAGTTTTAAAGGCTGATACAGAAAACCTTAAAGTCCAAATAACAGAGCTTTTAGATGCATTAGTAAATAATTAATCAGAATACTTTAGTCCCTCGATTGGATTAATATTAATCTAACTAATATCGATTAGAAACGGGGGATAAATTGTTTTACAACAAAGTAAAAATAGTAAATAATAAAAAATTATGATTAACAAAGAAAAAACAGATGAAGAGATCATTAGCCAATTAGATAACATTATAGAAAATGGTATTTCTATCGATTATGATACAAAACCCAAATATACAGTAAAAGAATTGTCAAAAAAGCTTGGACTCTCTTCTCATACTATTAGATTCTATGATAAAGAACATCTTTTTCCCTTTGTTAAGCGTGATATATGCAATGATGAAAGGTTATTTAGTGAAGCTGATTGGGCTTTTGGAAAGCTAATTAAGTGTTTAAGACAAATTGGTCTTTCTATTCATGATTGTAGATTATTTATTCTCGATACTTTAATCGGTGATGATACTGTAAAAGAGAGATTATTAATTCTAATCAACCTACAAAAATCATTAAGAAAGCAGATCCAAGAACTGCAAGAAGCAGAACGGGATCTGCAATATAAAATTAGATTTTACAGCTACCTCGATGAAGAAATCGAGAGTGAGAAAGAAAAAGGGATTTTTACCGATAAACAGCGTGGCCTTTTGTCAAAGCTCAAAAAGTTTGTCAGCAAGCAAAAATCCCTAGATTATTAGTATTAAACAATACCTCTAACACCCCACCATAGGAATCCAATTGTTAATAATCCAACGGTCTGAATAATGAATTTTACAATCATTGGTTTGGCAAATTCTTTTGTAGACATAAGGCCAAATGAGAATGCTACCATGTATACTGTAACTTCGTAAGCAAATAATAGCTGTGAAATACCTTGGAATACGCTATAAACCATACCATATGGGTTAAATGAAAGGTCTTGACAGATTTGAGCTAATGGTTCGCCAAGCACACTCATTACAGCTGCAGGTGTCATGATAAAGTTGAGGAATACGGATAAGAAATATGTTGCCGCAAAGAATACTTTATTTGACATATTCTGAAGTAATGGAAGTGCAATTGTTGAGATAAATTTACCAAATCCTGCTGCAGCACCAGCTGTACCAATAGTCATACAAGCCGCAACAAAGAAGATACCACCCCAAGAAACCTTACCAAAGTCCTTTGCCTCACCAATTTCAATACCAGGCAAGAATGGAGCTGTAATTACAAATACAAAACCATACATCATACCAAGTTTATGAATTGAATTTGTAAATAGATAAAGGATGAAGAGAATTAAGATAACAAGCATCTTCTTATCTTTAGCTGTCCATGCACCAAGCTCTTTGAGCTTCTCATCGAAGAATGTTGTTTCTCCAAGAGGTTCTTTAGGTCTGCATAAGAAAGCAGTAGCAATTGTTGTTAAGATAAGTGGGATAATGAAAACCCAGTTATCCATAAAGTAGGTAAAGTAATCAATTGGCATTGGTGATACTGTTGCTGCATTTTTAAATACAATTGCAATATAACCAGGAGAATAGATAAAAAAGTTTGAATCGTGGTATACAAAAGTACAAGTTAGTAATAAACCTGCAGCTCCCTTACCTTTTAAGTTAAGAGCTTTACACATACCATATACAATTGCAATTACTGATACTAATGCTAGAATACCCTGCATTAAAACTCTTGCTACAATTGAAATTAAAGCAACACCAAATACTAATGCGATGTAACTACCGTTACACTTTGAGGCCATTTTATATGCTATTCTCTCTAGAATTGTAGTCTTTTGAATAAGTACTACAAGTACAAAACAACAAAGAGTCATCCATACAGCTTCACTTGTCCAGTTTGAAAGCGCTTGGCTTAATGAACATACCTTTAATAGAGGATATGCGAAAATTAATATAATTGATGAGGTAACATTGTTAAGTAAGTTAAATGCTAATAAGAGGATACCACTTACAGTAATAGCAAGGAACATACTTAATGTAGGGGTCCATAACTCTCCTGTTGGAAAGAGTTTTACTAACACAAATGCTAGTATTACGATAATCCATTGAATACTTTTCTTTGATAATTTTGCCATTTTTATTTCCTTTAGAGTGCTAATTTAAAGATTGCCATGTAGTCATCCTTAGTTCTTACAGGCTGGTACCACTTGCTGCCATCAGCAGTAGCTACTAAGTCATCAACTACAGGAATGATGTCTTCGAGAGTGATAAATTCTTCTCCACCTCTCTTTTTCTTCATTTGAGATAATCTTGTAGGAAGTCCTAACTCTGCGATAAATGATTCATAGCACTTAATAGCTTCATTAGCTGCAGTGTAATCATCTAACTGAGGATTAACTCCCCAAACACATTTACCCCAATGAGCAAATTTAGGAACATTTTTATCTGTAAGAGCATACTTGTAGAAAGCAAGAGAAATAATTGCTATTCCTGCTCCATGTACTACTGCATCAATGTGAGCTGAAAGCATATGCTCAATAGTGTGAATAATTGTTGCGGCATTACTTCTTCCGAAAGAAGAAATTTGCATAATTGAAAGTTCACTAGCCCAAAGTAATTCAGCTCTAGCATCGTAATCCTTTGGATTCATCATCGCTCTTCTACCAGCATGGATAGCTGACTTTTGAATTCCTTCAGAAATAGCATCTTGAAGTGCCATTGTTGATGAAAAATATGTCTCAAGTGTATGAGACATAATATCGATAATGCCACATGCTGTCTGAAATGGTGGAACAGAGAATGTATATGTAGGATCTACAATAGCTACTGCTGGTCTATTAATAGGATTTCTAAGACCGATTTTTCTCTTTGCCTCAATATTTGATACTACAGCAGACCATGAAACCTCAGCACCTGCTGCTGCAAGTGTAGGAATACAAATTACAGGTAATGTCTTTTCTACCTTTTTCTTTCCACAGTAGAAATCCCAAACATCATCTTCACCATAGTATCCAAAACCGATAGCTTTTCCTGTATCGATTGTAGAACCACCACCAGCTGCAATTATTACAGCCTCACCCATTTCTCTAACTTTCTTAATACCATCATTAATTGTGGTATGCTTTGGATTTGGCTCAATACCAGAGAATTCTGCGTATTCAATACCATTGTTACTTAGAGAATTTACTATCTCCTGGTAAAGTCCAGAAGCTTTAACAGGGATATCATCATATACGAATAGTACTTTATTGCCATAACGCTTTACTGTATCTGCTAAGTGTGTTGATACAGCATTTTTACCAAACAATATTTTCGTACCAATGTTGTAATTGAAGTTTTCCATTATTCCTCCATAAAATATGGATAAAATTTTATCTATTAGAGCAACTCTAAAGTAAATATCCTTTAGATAAAAAATTACTTATTATGAATTAATTATTTATATTCAAAGTAAATACATAAAACGTATACAATATATAATCTTACATTTAGCAGGAATATTAGGTATAATTAAATTAGAGCTACTCTAATATCAAACGTTCAATAATTTAGTATTTTATTGCATAAACAAATTCTTGAGTTTATCATCCTTTTCTATGAATGAACGACTTGATAAATTTGAAAAAATGCTTAGTGATATACAAAATAGCTATAGCAAAGAAAAAACTGAAATTGACAGATTAAAAAGCGAAGGTAAAGAAAAAAGTGCAACTTATAAGCACTATCTTGGAAACCGGCTTTTATACAATTGGATTATCGCTAAATACAAAGAATATGGCTTAATTGAGTAATGAAAGTATCTAGAGTTTTTAATATATCATTAATAATCTTTCCTCTTTTTACACTAATCTCTGTCTATCTTTCTAATGTTGCACTTACAATTACATTTGCAACAATTACCTTTCACTTTTGGTTAAGGGCTATCTGTGGAGCAATTTTTTCCACTATAAAACTCACAGGAAAAGAAAGAATTTTTAATGTATCTGATAAAGAATTAAAACTATATGAAAAATTAGGTGTAAAAAACTGGAAGGATAAACTTCCAACTTATAAGCCTGAGTTATTCAAAGAAAGAGATTTAAATAAGCTATATAGCAATATGCTTCACTCTGAATTAGTGCACATTGCTATATCAATTTTCAGTTATACACCACTACTTCTCTCAATTTTTTGGAGTTACTTACACGATAGTATTATTATCTTTTTCATCACATCTGTTTTAGCATCTCTGCTAGATATGACCTTTGTAATTGCTCAAAGATATAACAGGCCAAGAGTAAAACATTTAATGTCTCTTATTGTAGAAAAACATCAAAAGAGCACTTGTAAAAATAATTAGATATCCAAATAAAGAATAAATATCTGGAACTTGTGACAAGAAAATAAAGCCCCAAAGAGCTGAGAATATTACAGTAAAATAATCAAAGATTGATATTTCTTTACTAGGTGCTGCCTTATATGCCCAAGTAATACCAAATTGCCCAACTGTTGCGCCAATTGCAGCTAAGGATAAAAGACATATTTGATAAATACTCATTGGTGCATGGTTATTAATTACAAATGGAATTGCAATTAATGTTGATACAACTGAAAAGCCTAATACTATTTGACTTGATGGCATTCCTCTTTTTCCTAATCCTCTAACACATGCATATGCAGCTCCGGCACCAAAGCCCCCAATAACACCTACAATTGAAGCTCCCATACTCTGAGTAAATTCCATTGTTGGTTTTACAATAAATAGCACACCAACAAAAGCAAGTGCTACAAATAAATATTGCTTTATACTTGTCTTTTCCTTTAAAAATATAGCAGAGAGTAAAAGAGTAAAAAATGGTGCAAGTTTGTTTAGCATTGATGCATCAGAGATCATCATATGATCTAGAGCATAGAAGTTAGCAAAAAGTCCTACAGAACCAAAGAGTGCTCTCATTAATAACAAGCCTAAGTCACTAGGCTTTAAATCAAGCTTATCACCACTTTTTAGAAATAAGAAAAATGATACTATCATAGCACCTGCATTTCTAAAGAGTGCTTTTTGAAAGGTTGGAAGATCTCCAGCTAAGGTCACACATAGATTCATTATCGAAAAACCAAGAGCTGAAAGAAGAATAAAAAATATACCCTTTTTAACTGAAGTTATTTTATCCATAGCACTTGAAGAATATTCTATTTATTAATTTTTTTCATCTGACATTATTTAATTTAATTGTTATCTTTTTCTTATGATTGAAATAAAAGAAATTACTAGTGATGATATTGAACAAATATTA
>JAQYFM010000285.1 GCA_028723145.1 Spirochaetales bacterium
CATCTTCATAGTAGTTTGGAGCTCTATCGCCACCTCTTAAAATTAAGTGACAAGCATCATTTCCTTTAGTTCTTAATACAACTGTTTGACCATCTTTATTAATACCAATAAAGGATGCAGGAACAGATGCACTCTTAATTGCATTTATTGCATTAGTAAGCTCACCACTAGTTGAGTTTTTAAAGCCTACAGGTACTGATAAACCACTTGCTAAGTTTCTATGAGTTTGGCTTTCTGTAGTTCTAGCACCAATACTTGACCAGCTCATCAATTCATCGATGTATTGAGGAATAATTGGGTCTAAAACCTCACAACCAAGTGCTAAGCCTTTTTTACTAATTTCAATTAATAATGAACGTGCAGTTTTTAACCCCTTTTCAATATCATAAGTTCCATCTAAATCTGGATCAAGGATAAGGCCTTTCCAACCAACTGTTGTTCTTGGCTTTTCAAAATATACTCTCATTACAACGTAAAATTGGTCACTAATCATATCGGATAATGACTTTAATCTATCAGCGTAATCGAGAGCCGCTTCAGGATCATGGATTGAGCAAGGACCGACGATTGCAAGCAAGCGATGGTCTTTACCACTTAATATATTTTCAACAGTTCTTCTTGACTCTTCAATCTGGCTAGAAAGCTCTGGTGAAACAGGATATAAATTTGCAATCTCATTTGGAGTTGCTAATGATGAAATATCGACAATTCTAGTATCTTTGTTACTCATGAATTGATTATAGCAAAATGAGTTTTTTTGATAAACGATGTAAAATAAAAAATGGGTTAATCAATTTGACTAACCCGAAATTTTACATTTATTTTTTATTTTTTGGATATAAGAAACGTTTAATCTTTTGTGTAGCAGTTCTTTCGAAGCTTTCTTCCTGGAGCTCAACTGAGTCAATTCTGTTTTGACTTGAAAGCTCTTTATTAACAGTTTGCTTTAAGGAATGAATGTACTTTTTAGCTTCCTCTTTTGCCTCATCAATGGAAATTGCTAAGCTCTTTGCCATCAATTCGATATCAATTTTTATCAAAGCTAATAATGAACCATTATCACTAACTACCAAAGATTCCTCAACAAACTGCTGGTTATTAATTACACTTTCAATAGATTCAGGATAAATATTTTCACCTGCTGGTCCTAAAATCATAGTTTTACATCGACCCTTAATAGCAAGTTGATTTTTGTTATTAATAAATCCTAAATCACCTGTTTTGAAGTATCCATCTTCAGTGAAAGACTCTTTATTTAAATCAGGATTATTGTAGTAACCACGCATTACATTTGGTCCTTTAACTACAATTTCTCCAATTCCTTCTGCATTTTTATTTATGAGCTTCATATCGACATCTGGAACGATATAACCAGTGTATCCAAGTCTATGATCCTTTTTCTTAGGTCCACATGCAGCAAGCAATGGACTAGTTTCAGTTAAGCCATAACCAAGAGCATATGGGAAGGCACCTCTATATAGGAACTCTTCAACCTCTTTATCCAATGGGGCACCTCCTATACCAAAGAACTTAAGCTTTCCACCAAAGGTTTGAATAAGCTTTCTTTTAATAACCCTACAGACAAAGTTTTTAGTAAGTTTATTATTGTAAATTTTTTCAAATTTTCCACCATTTTTAATCATTGGAGCAACAGCTGACTTATATACTTTCTCAATTAACAGTGGAACAGAAAGAATTACATCTGGTCTAACATTCTTTAATGCTGGAAGTAATATTGAAACAACTGGAGGCTTACCTAAGAAGTGAATTTCAAGGCCTGACATCATACAAAGTATCTGGCCATTAGTAAATTCATATACATGGCTTACAGGTAAAATTGATAAAGCTCTCATACCTGGCTTGAGCTTAATGTATTGAGTTGTTGATAAATCGGCATTTCTAAGTAAGTTTTTGTGTGATAACACAACTCCCTTTGATGCTCCTGTTGTACCAGATGTATAAATAATTGATGCAATATCATCTTCCTCAAGTGGTAGTTTTGATAACTCCTTAATATTGAATTTAACACGAGTAACATCAAGGCCAGGAAGATCAAAGTAATTTTTATCTTCCATTATCTTTACACTGTCAGCAGGTAAATAGAAGATATCCTCAAGTCTAATAACTTCAAGATTGTTTTCTAAGATATAATCCTTAATACCTAATATTTGTTTTTTTCCACCACAAACGAGTTTAGCACCACAATTATTTAGGGCAAAGATAGTTTCTCTAGGAGTAAAGCCTGGAAGAATTGGTACTGCAATAGCACCAATTGATGTAATACCAAAATACATCATCATCCACATTGGACTTCCTTCACCGTAAATTGCTATTTTATCACCTTTCTTAATTCCGATATTTAATAGATATTGGCTAATTGAATGTACCTTAAATGCAAGGTAGCGATATGTAAAGCTAACCTCATCTTCTCCACCTACTATTGTGTAGCAAAGCCTTGATGAATAGCGAGCTGTACATGCATCGATAAAATCTCTAAATGTATATTTTTTTAAGTTGAACATTGTAAGACCATCTTCACGATTAATCTTCATGCACTCCTTTTTTGAATACTCTTTTGCTTTTAGTTTTGCTACCTTTTTTTTTGATTTCGCCATAATTACTCCCAATAGCTCTTTCCACGTTCACAAATAATATATCGATTATTTAAAGGAAGTGTTGAAACCATCTCATTAAGCTTTTCAATCGAATTATTATTTTGACTTACATGGATAAAATAAATAGTCTTATCGTTTAAATTACTATCGATAATAAAGTCATGAGCTTGAGCATTTGATAAATGTCCACGCTCACCTCTTACTCTTCTCTTTAATACATATGGATACTTTCCATTTTCAAGCATTACATCATCGTAATTGCTCTCTACAAAAAGTACGTTACTACACTTTGCAAGTTCAATTGCTCTTTCTGGAACTACACCAGTGTCAGTCATTAAGAAAAATGAATATGAACCATTTACAATTCTGTAACCTACACTACCTTGACAGTCATGAGAGGTTTGAAAGCTAGTTATTTCAAAGTCATCTATAATTACTTTTTCTCCATAGCTAAATGTAAAATAATTATCACTCTTCAAACCTAGCTTTAGTAATATAGACTCTCCTCCTTCCTTCATGCTTTGACTTAAGAAAATATCAACATTAATATTTCGAAATAAAACGCCTGCGCCCTTTACATGATCAGGATGTAGATGAGTCAAAAATAATGCTTTAATCGATTCATATGGAATTTTGGCATCCAATAATCGTCTTTTTAACCCAGTTAAGGTTAAGCCCATATCGATTAAGATTGTAGTTTTACCATCGAAAAATGCATATGCATTTCCACAGCTTCCACTTGTTAGCACGCTATATCTCACTTTGATGCCTCTTTTAAGAATTCTTCATCAAAGCCAGAGTGAGCTTTTGTTTTATTTCTTAGTATAGGTGTCCTCAATAACTCAGGATGCTCTATTACCTCTTCTTGAGGATTAAATTCACGCCATGAATAACCATTTTTCTTATAGTAGGAACATTCATTATCAATATACTCATCAGCAGAGCATGATGAAAAAATACTTTCATATTCTTTTTTTGAAAGCTTTTTCTCATTTAAATCGATGTACTGAAATTCAATTTTTCTTTCTTTACACCATCTAATAGCCTTCTGTGTTGAACGGCATTTATTTGTTCCTATAATCTGTAACATAATTTCCTTTTTATTAATATTTTTAACGTTTTAAAGTGCTAAGTCAACAAACAATAATCTACTATTTATTAATTATGTGGGTGGTTAATATTAACTATTTAACTATTATTGACGTGAAATAGGTAAAAGAATACAATTTTTGCTATATTTTTACTTAGGAGAGCATTAAAATGCAAGAAAGAATCAAAGCCATTCTTCAAAGAGAGCCTAGTGAAGAAATTGTTAAGGCTGAAGGATGGGTACGTACAAAGAGAGATAGTAAGAACGTCTGCTTTTTAGAAGTCAATGACGGATCCACATTAAAAGGTTTACAGGTAGTTATCGATAAGGATTCTTTCAACAATAATGAAGTGCTTGATAAAATTACTACAGGTGCATCTGTAATTTGTAGTGGTAAAATTGTTGCTTCTCTTGGTGGTAACCAAGCAGTTGAAATGCAGCTTTCATCTCTTGACCTTGTTGGTGAATGCCCTGTTGATTACCCTCTTCAGAAGAAAAGACATACACTTGAATTCTTAAGAGACATTGCACATCTACGCCCAAGAACCAACCTTATTGGTGCTGTAACAAGAGTAAGAAATACATTAGCATATGCAGTTCATTCATTCTTCCAAGAAAATGGTTTTATCTATGTTAACACTCCTTTAATTACTTGTTCTGATGCAGAAGGTGCCGGTGAAACTTTTCAAGTTACTACCTTAGATTTAGATAAAGTTGCAATGACAAAAGAAGGTTTAGTTGATTACTCAAAGGACTTCTTTGGTAAGAAAGCATCCTTAACTGTATCAGGTCAGCTTGAAGGTGAAACCTATGCAATGGCAATGAAGAATATCTATACTTTTGGACCAACTTTCAGAGCTGAAAATAGTAATACAACAAAGCACTTGGCTGAGTTCTGGATGGTTGAACCTGAGATGGCTTTCTGCTCATTAGATGGTGATATGGAAGTTGCTGAATCTTTCTTAAAGTATATCTTTTCAAAGTGCTTAGAAAAGAATCCTGAAGATATGGAATTCTTCGATCAATTTGTATTAAAGGGTAACATTGAAACTCTTAGACATGTTATTGAGACTCCATTTGCTCATATGACATATACAGATGCAATTAAGGTTCTTGAGAAGGAAAATGACCATTTTGATTTCCCTGTTCACTGGGGTTCTGATATTCAAACTGAGCATGAAAAGTTTTTAACTGAAAAAGTTTGTAAGTCACCTGTTATTGTTACAGATTATCCAAAGGAAATTAAAGCTTTCTACATGAAGCTAAATGAAGATGGAAAGACTGTAAGAGGTATGGATGTTCTTGTTCCAAGAATTGGTGAGATTATTGGTGGTTCAGAAAGAGAGAGTGATCTCAATATTCTTCTTTCAAGGATTAACGAGCTTGGTTTAAACCCAGAGGATTATTGGTGGTATCTTGATTTAAGAAAGTATGGATCTGTTCCACACTCTGGCTTTGGCTTAGGCTTTGAAAGAGCAGTTCAATATGTAACTGGTGTACAAAACATCAGAGAC
>JAQYFM010000286.1 GCA_028723145.1 Spirochaetales bacterium
AGAAGCTTAATTTGTTTGTATCCTCGATAAATATTTTATTAAAATATATGCCACATGGATTTTTTGTTGGCACCTCTGGAGGAGTTAGATTCTCAATTCCATCCCAAGGGTATTGAACATTTACATAAAGAGGCTTTCCAAAGCCTTGTAGTTCTAATGAAAGAGGAACTTTTACAGCCTTCAATTCTTTATCAAAACTTGAACTATCACAAAAGTCATCTGGGGCCTCTATTGCGTTATCATAGTATGCAATACGCCAACCACTATTTATTTCCTTCTCATCCTTTGATAAAAATATAGGATAGTGAGGTTCTCGGTTAATCTCATAAATTTGTGGATTAAATAGATAATTTGGTAAAACCATAAATACTCCTTCCTTATTGTCTACTTTTAAATATAAAAAGCTTTCCACCAAAGTAATTTATTAAACCAACTCCTAAAGCTGCTATTAGCTTCATTAGAAGTGGTAACAAGTTTAATAAATCCACAGTAATAAACATAAATATCACATCAAATACACCAGAAAGCAATCTACATAAAAAGAAGTTAATAAACTCTATAAATATATATTTTACTCTTTTTTCACTAGATCTATATACAAAGAATTTATTAGTAAAAAAAGCAAAGACTAACGTTACTGTCCAAGCAATAATTGTTGATAATACATTATTAACCATGAGTTTTTTATAAAAAATCATGTATAAGAGAGCATTAAGTATTGTTGCTTGAAATCCAAAAACTATGTAGACAAAGAAATCACGATACTTTTTTAATACATTCATTTTTTAACCATATTAATAAATAAAGAAGAAATAAAGATATTGATATTTGATTTTGGTTTTCTAGCATTATTTAAAATTAACTCAATAGCTATTTGCCATCCATCATCAGGATAGGTAACCACTACAGGAAATCTTGTATCGCCATTACTCATACTCAAAGGCATATCATGTGTTAATACCATTGGGATATTAAGACCAAGCTTATCATATTCTCTAATTACTCCTTTTTCTATTAGTTGACTTGATACAATTATTGCCTCTGCACCATTGTGAATTGCTGCATGTAATAGCGTAGAACCTTCACTATCATTTAAGTAGCCCTTAAAAAATAGATTTTTACTATATATACCTTTTTCCTCTAGCTTTTTCCTCATTATCTTATTATTAAGATCACCAATTACAATATCGTTTATTTTATATTCACCACCAATATACGCAATCTTATTAGTATATGCGGTAAGATATTCTATTGCCTTTGACCAGGCTGGATTAGGGTCAATAATCATTCTATTATTTTTATAATCTAATTGTTTATCAGAATTAACTATTAAAATATTTGATGTACAAAGTAAAAGTTGGTTAATCTCTTCTTGGGTAAAGTAACCAACAGCAACTAATCCATCAACCTCTTTTATTTCACCCTTTGAAAGTCTAATAAACCTTATATCTATTGGATTATCTTTACTCTTAGAAAAGTGCATATCATAGCCGGGAACCATACCTTCAGGTACAATCTTCCAATCCAAAACTCCAATAACGAAGGTTTTACCAACCTTCTTTTTTCCTCTTGGTGTTTGATAACCATATTCAGAAGCATACTTCAAAACATTAAGCCTTACTTGTCTAGATACAGAGAATGATTGGTCATTATTTAGTATGCGAGAAACTGTTGCAGGAGAAACACCTGCTATCTCAGAAAGCTCTTTAAGGGTAACCATTGTTTTATTATAAAATTATTTTTTATAAAAAATACATATTTTTTACTAAAAATTTAGTAAAAACATCCAACTAAATAACTTTTATAAAAATTATATGTCATATGTTATTCACATATAAATTATACAATATTCAAACATTAAATATTATGTTTATTATTTTTTTTTACATGTTGATTAGCTTAAAGGATTTAAAAAGCTATTCAAGATAGTTAAAACTAACTAAAAAGAATATAAAGGGAAAAAAAATGAAGAAATTAATTGCTATTCTTCTTGTTTGCTTATTAGCAGCTACAACAGTTTTTGCTCAGGGCCAGATGGAATCAGAAAGACCAGCTACACCTGAAGTTAAGACAGGACTTGCTCTTATTACATCAGCAACAGGTAAGTCAGCTACAGATAAGGCTGATGGACAGGGTACTGCAGAGATTAATATTGTTGCAGTAACAGTTGATGCCGAAGGCAAAATTGAATCATGTGTTATCGACGCTATTCAGGGTAAAGTAAAGTTCTCTAAAGAAGGTAAGCTCGTAACAGATAAGAGTGTTCCAGTACTTTCTAAGAACGAACTCAAGACAAAGTATGGTATGCTTAAGGCTAGTAAGATTGGTAAGGAATGGAACGAACAAGCAGCAGCTCTTGCTCAGTATGTTGTAGGTCTTACAGCTGATGAAGTTAAGGCTATTGCTTCTACTTCTGCAGCAAGAAACGGTGTTGATCTTGCTTCTTCTGCAACAATGGGCCTTGATGGTATCATTGCTACAATTGCTAAGGCAGTTGAAAATGCTCAGTATCTTGGTGCTAAGAGTGGTGATGAACTTTATCTCACACACTATACAAATAACTCAAAGAGTAAGGACGCAACTTCTAAGGCAAATGGTCAAACACAGACATATGCTACAGTAAGTGCTATCACACTCAATGGTGATGTAATTACATCAATGATTGTTGATGCAGTTCAGCCAACAGTTAAGTTTGATGCTCAAGGTCAAGTTACTTCTGATTCAGCATATGTAAAGACAAAGAACGAGCTTAAGGAAGATTACGGTATGGCTAAAGCTAGCTCTATCGGTAAGGAATGGTACCTCCAAGCTCAGGCTTTCTCTCAGTATGCAACAGGTAAGACAATCAGCGAAGTAATGGGCACAGCTGTAAACGAAAAGGGTGTTGCTACAGATGCTGACTTAGTATCTTCAGTTACTCTTGCTGTTAAAAACTTTACTGACTTAATTGCAAAGATTGAGAAATAAGGATTTGTGATTTGAAAAAAACTAAATGGATAATAGCAATATTAACCATTATCATGGTTCTTACCGGATGTAATAAAAACACTTCATCCGGTAAACCATTAGAGCGCTATAGCGCTACATTCCTCTCACTTTTTGACACTGTAACCTCTATGGTAGGTTATGCTGAAAGTGAAGAGGAATTTAATATTGTTACCAAACAGATTCATGATGAAATGCTTACATACCATCGTTTGTACGATATTTATAACAGCTATGATGGCATTGTAAACATGAAAGATATTAATGAAAATGCTGCTAAAGCTCCTGTTAAAGTAGACCAAAAGATAATCGATTTATTACTATTTTCAAAAGATATTTATAAAGAAACAAACCATAGAGTAAACATAGCACTTGGAAGTGTACTATTACTTTGGCACGAAGCTAGAGAAGATGGATTATATGACCCATCATCAGCATATCTACCTGATATGGATGAATTACTAGAGGCTAGCAAACATACAGATTTAGATAAAGTCATAGTTGATGATGAAAATAATACGGTTTACTTTGCTGACCCTGAACTTCGGCTTGATGTAGGTGCAATTGCCAAAGGCTATGCAACCCAAAAAGCAATTGAAAAAGTAGACATTAGTTTACTCATAAGTGTTGGAGGAAATGTTGCTTCAACAAAGGCAAAGCCTGATGGTTCTGAATGGATAGTTGGTCTACAGGATACCGAAGGTGTTGATGGAAGCTATAAGCAAAAAGTAAAGCTTGATAAAGGTGCCGTTGTAACTAGTGGAGACTACC